>JBDTUE010000171.1:0-9072 GCA_040007895.1 Saprospiraceae bacterium
GACAGCAGTAATATACCAATGACTGGTATTAGGATTCGAATGGAAGAAATAAATTGTTTGGTTGGAAACGATCTTTCTTTCACATTTCTATAACATGAAGAACTTAAAAATTGCAAATTGGTATAAATTGGAGCAAAAGGGTGGCTTTTCCCAGAAATGGGAATAAGGAAATGTTGATTCATAATTCTACGAATGGTATAAAAAGTTACATATAAATACGAATGATTAACAAAAAAAGCTGGTCTTCGGAATCTTATATGGTTTTTCGGAAGTTTCAGAATTTTCTGAATCTTCAGGATAATGAGCACGAAATTAGAATAATTAAGTGCAACTCTCTAATATTTAATGTTGATTTTCAAATAATTCCGGTGTTAAAGTTTTGAATTGCTTAATATTATATGCGTAAAGTGATGACAATCAACATGTTTTGAATAATAGAATAAATTTTTAGCTGTGTTAAACTTTTTATCGAGACAACTTAAATACTAAAATTAACGTATGGCCAGCGGCCTTCCAGGAGATCCAGTGGCACCTTTTAGTCGTAAAGGGGTGAAAATAAACAGAAACTGGTAAGCTTTATCTTCCGAAATATTCTGAAAGTTCATCCATTCAAGGTTAAATACTCCTTGCTTCATAGTTAATTCAGTATGGACATTGAATATCTCTCCATCCAAAATAGCATCAGACCCCACCATGCTGGGTTTCTTATCTATAAGCCATTGGACTACCTCTTTATTGATCTTTGGTCTGCGAGCTCCGTCCATGACCCATTTATTGGGCCAGTTTCGCCACCAGCCAAAGTTAAATAATATGGCATCGCCGGGTTCAATCCAGGATTCTGAAATACCTTGTTTTGATAGTGCGGCTTTAACATCAGCCATAGTTAATTCAAAACCATCTACAACCGTTGGAACTCCTTTTAATCCTACCAGGTCTATCAATAATCCCCTGGTAATAATTGGTTTTAATTGTTCAATTCCTAATTTTTTTAAGCCATAAGCATCCATCATATCCTTTTTGGTAAACCCATTGTAAAACACTTCAGTAATGGTCCCGTCATCTAGTTTCATCACTTTTCCCGGATGACCCAATCCGTCAAATTGAGTACCCACCTGGCCCAATTCCCCGGTTACATATTCATCATTAAATACTACATTATCTGGAGCAATATGGGTGGGAAATGATGGAATCACTAGTTTATAACTCCGGTTACCAGACATGGGCATATTTTGTTCATATACATTTCCCAGTTCATACATTTTACCGGTTTTAACCAAACTCATGGCTTTTATTATTTTTTCCGGAGTAATCCAGTTGGATGCACCAGCCTGGTCACTTGCACCCCATTGTGCATTTGGCCACCATGGTTTATCTGTAGCCTGGGCACTGACGAACTGTATCGAGAAATGAAAGAATACAAAACTCAACATGGATCTTAAAATATACTTTGTCATGATTCGCAGATTTTTTATGAAGATAGGATTGAGAATAGCTTTCTGAATCCATTTGGTAAGAATAATATTAACAATGGATAAATGAATGTCGTCAATGTAAATCCTAAATAAAAAAGGATTACCATCTCAAAGGACACTCTAAAACCAAGGAATATTTCTTACTGCTCAGTAGATTAAAAATTGAAGGGTAGAAACTCAGAATGTTATCATCATGGTTTCAAAACGAAATCCTTTCAAAGATGATTTAACACTTTTTCCCCCATTGTATCTGTATTTAAAATTTTATCCGCAGAGGTGCTGGCGTCCGCAATATCCCTGGTCCGCCAACCTTCTTTAAGCACTGCATTGACGGCATCGAGGATGGCATCTGATTCTTTTTTAAGATTAAAGGATATATCCAACATTAATGCCGCTGATAATATTGAGGCCAGTGGATTGGCTATTCCTTTGCCTGTAATATCATGAGCAGAGCCATGTATTGGTTCATACACTCCTGGGCCATCACCAATAGAAGCTGAAGCGAGCATACCCATGGATCCGGCTATTTGAGAAGCCTCATCCGTAAGAATATCACCAAAAAGGTTTGCAGTGACTACCACATCATAGCGCCTGGGGTCTTTGATTAATAACATAGCCATAGAGTCTACAAATTGATGTTCCACCTGTATATCCGGATAATCAAGAGCAACCTTCTGAACCACTTCACGCCAGAGGCGGCTAGTCTCCAGCACGTTGGCTTTATCAACCGAGCAAAGTTTTTTCTTACGCGTCCTGGCTGCTTCAAAAGCTTTGCGGGCTATGCGCTCTACTTCATATCGGCTATACCGGGCTTCATCAAATGCGGTATCTCCATTGTCACGGCGACCCTTATCTCCAAAGTATATATCCCCTGTCAGCTCACGAAAGAAAAGAATATCAGCACCGCGCAGCACTTCTGCTTTAATACTGGAAGCACCTAATAAATCATCGAATAACTTAATAGGCCGGAGATTGGCATAAAGACCAAGTTCCTTGCGCATTTTAAGCAAACCTTGTTCAGGTCTTACTTTAGCCGTGGGATCATTATCATATTTTGGATGGCCTACTGCACCAAAAAGCACTGCGTCAGAACTACGCATTTTAGCAAGTGTTTCATCAGGTAAAGGATTGCCGGTAGATTCAATGGCGGCATGACCCATCAAGGCAGTATCATATGTGAATGTGTGGCCGAACCGGGAGGCAATCTTATCCAATACCAGTTTACCAACAGCGGTTACTTCCTGGCCAATACCATCACCAGGGACTATAAGAATATGTTTTTTTATCATAATATATTAATGCAAATTTGAAAATGATTCCAAAATTTTGGCGCAAATTAATCTATAAAACTGATATTTATTAAGCCTTGAAAACAGTGATTGTTAATAAATGAATTTTGTAGGAATACATCCATTTCTTAGCGGAGGCTATTGTTAAGTTTCAAGTTCTCCAATAGAAAAACAAACCCAGATATTTAAACACACAATTACCCTTGTTTTAAACTTTATATATTTGCCCTCTTTTTAGACCAAATTAACAAACTGAATGGCTTTTACGAATTATAAGTTACCGTACGCACCGGCAGCGCTTTATACTAAAAAAGTGGCTTATTTCTCCATGGAATATGCTATTCATCAGCCCCTAAAAACATATAGTGGCGGATTAGGATTTCTGGCCGGATCGCACATGCGGAGTGCCTATGAGTTGAAACAAAATCTCATTGGGATAGGCATTCTTTGGAAATACGGTTATTATGATCAAACAAGAAATCAGGATCAGACTTTGCAGCCCACCTGGTTTGAAAAAAACTATTACTTTCTGGAAGAGACTGGTATCAAGTTTCAGATTATAATCCATAATTCTCCGGTATGGGTAAAAGCCTTATACCTTTCTCCATACATATTCAAAACCGCACCGGTTTTTTTCTTAAGTACGGACCTTCCTGAAAATGATTATGTATCACAAACTATCTGCCATCGACTTTATGATGCAAATCAGGCCACCAAAATTGCACAGTTTATATTGCTGGGACTTGGTGGGGCAAAATTATTGGATGAGCTTAATTACAATCCTGATTTTTATCACCTCAATGAAGCTCATGCAGCCAGTGCCATTTTCCACATGTACAAAAAATTTGGATCTAAAGAAGCAGTAAGAAAAAAACTAATTTTCACCACCCATACTCCTGAAGAAGCAGGCAATGAAAAGCATGATATTTACCTCTGCGAACAAATGGGTTATTTTGACGGAGTTCCCCTTGATGAAGTTCGTGAACTAACCGGCATTCAGGATGATTTGCTTAATCATTCATTAGTAGCCTTACGATTTGCAAAACGTGCTAATGCTGTCAGTAAACTTCATGGAGAAGTATCCAGGAAAATGTGGTCCCACTATGAAGATATTTGTGAGATCCATTCAATCACCAACGCGCAAAATTATAATTACTGGGCTGACAAAAAATTGTATAGTTCCATGGAAGAAGGTGATACCGGTACTTTTGATGAACGAAAACGTTATCTTCAGAAACGATCTTTTGAAAATGTAAGTGATCAGTGTGGTAAGATCTACGATGCTGATGTATGTACTATAGTATGGGCAAGACGATTTGCAGGTTATAAAAGACCTGACATCCTGACCTGGGATATGAAAAGGCTCGAAGCATTGTTAAGCAATACCCAATATCCGGTACAAATCATATGGGCTGGCAAACCTTATCCAATGGATTATGCAGCTATCAGCATTTTTAATAATCTCGTACAACTTTCTAAAAAATATAAAAACCTTGCTGTACTTACCGGTTATGAGCTCATTCTCAGTAAGCGCCTTAAACAAGCAGCAGATGTATGGATGAATAGTCCTCGTGTGCCCAGAGAAGCCAGTGGCACCAGTGGCATGACTGCAGCAATGAATGGAGGAGTAAACTTCAGTACGTTTGATGGCTGGATCTGTGAATTCGCTAATCATGGCAAGAATTCCTTTATAGTACCACCGGCGGACTATGAAAACATGAAACAACACGAGCAGGATACATACGATATGAATAAACTCTTTGATATCCTGGAACAAGAGATTTTACCAACTTTTTATGACCGTCCACAACAATGGCGAGCTATTGCTCAACAAGGGATGAAAGATGTGAGGTATGAATTTGAAAGTAAACGGATGGCCGATGAATATTACAGGATTATGTATCAATGATTGACTATTTCCGATTTCCGATGTCGGATAATCCTTGATATGCACTAAGGTCGAAATCCCTGCCTCGCCGGCAGGCAGGCGAAATCGAAAATCCGAAATCGGCAGCCCCGTAACTTTAGCCAGAATATTGCGTCATAGTTTTTAGTAAAGGAATGCCAATATTTAGCACCTTTGCAAAGAGTATTAAAGCCAATCTATTAAATGAATAAATATTTGTTCGTTTTATTATTTTCAATAACCCCTCTTTATACTTTATTGGCTATACAAGTTCCAGTCTTATATGATACGATTTACTCACCGGACATAGCCTCATTAAAATGTCACGTTTCAGGATTGCCTATGAGCATGCCCGTATTTGAAATTGGTTCCGGATCCGGTATAAGTATTTATTTTGATGATCTCCGCAGCGGCAGTCACCGGTATAAATATGAATTGATCCATATGGATAAAAACTGGCACAAAGATGAATTGGACGAAATAGATTACATCGATGGTTTTAACCGGTCTGAGATAAGGGATTATGCTTATTCGACAAACAGAAATGCAGATTTTACATTTTATAAATTCTATTTGCCTAATAATGATATTCGCCTTACCAAATCAGGTAACTATATCATGCATGTATATGAAGAACTCAAAAGAGGTCAACCGGAATATATTTTTACCAGGAGGATTTTTGTAGTAGACCCTAAAGTAAAAATAAATGCACTTTTTGCAAGGCCGACCGATGCATTAAAATACAGAACCAATCAGGAGATCGATTTGGAAGTATCCAACAAAGGTTTTCCAATTTATAATTCCAGGGAAGAGGTCACTTGTGCGGTCATGCAAAATGGAAGATGGTCAACCTTGATATCCAATCTAAAACAAAACCGTGATAAAACTGAAGCACTGGTTTTCGATTATATCGACAAAGTAAGTTTTCCTGCAGGAAAGGAGTTTAGGATATTTGATACACGAACTTTACTTATACGATCCAGATTTGTAAAAAAAATTACTGATACGAAAGATGACATTATTGTAACTCTATACAACGATAAACTCCGCAGTCTTACCAATTTTGTTTCAGAGCAAGACGCCAATGGCAATTATATTATTGCAAATAGCGATTATCCGGACGAAAATCGTTCCGCAGAATACACCTGGGTAGACTTTACCCTCGAGTCCCCGGAATTTGAAAAATATAAAGTCTACATTATAGGGGCTTTAAGTGATTGGCAATGCAAAGAACCGTTGCTCATGAAATATGACAAGGTTACCAATACATACCTGGGATCTGCGTTCCTTAAACAAGGCTATTACAATTATACTTATGTAATTCAGGATGCGTTTGGCCAAACTTCCTCCTCACCCATTGATGGTGACTGGTATGAAACTGAAAATGATTATCAGATCATGGTGTATTACCGTCCTTTTGGATCCAGGTATGATCAATTAATCGCTTTTCAGACCGCCAAACCTTAAATCCGGGATATTTTAAACTTTTTAAATTTAGGATACCGGTCAAGTCTGCATAAGGAATCCCAGCCTGTTTGCGTATCTTTGCAGCTTAAATAATTAATTTTTTTATGGGAAGAGGCGATAAAAGAACGAGAAAAGGTAAAATTACGATTGGTTCCTACGGGAAATCCCGACCTCGTAAAGTTGCCGTATCAGCTGTGACCAGCGCACCGAGTGTAGCTAAAGCTGCTCCAAAAGCTGCGAAAGTAGTGGCGGCTGCCCCTAAGGCTGAAAAGAAAAAGAAAGCATAATATTTACATTATAGCTTTTTCATGGTTATAAGGCCATTCTTCACCGAATGGCCTTTTTTAATTATTTTGTTAGTTCTGAGTTTGTAAATTTTTTCTTCAAGTGTTAAATGCAACGATAATAACTTGAAATTTAAATTCATCTATCAATTTAGATACGGCTTATTGATCATAATAAGGAATCTACTATTTCATTCCATTCCTGATCCAGGCTTATAACAGGAGTTTTCATACCTATCTTATCATACCAATATCCTGCATTCCACAAATCTCCTTCCTTCCTATGGAGATAAGCGTGTATCTGCTGAGCCATTGGATCTTCCAGATCCTGAATCGATGAATGTGCTTTATCCCAATTTCCTTTCGCGTCATACCACATACTTTTCAAATAGATACTTAAAGCTTTTTCCGGGAGCGTTTGGTATTCAAGGCTTTGAAGAAAATCCGTTTTATCCATTCACTATATTATTTTGGATCCAATTTTAAAGTGCTTAATACTTCAGGGCTACTAAGCCTGATTTGATGGCTGAGGTTAAGTTTTCCCTGATAGTAAAGACTAATGTTGACACGTTGATTAATGTAGGATTTAGGAAGAATAAGTTCAAAATTACCTGTTGGGTCTGACGTATCTTTTGCTACTCCGCCGTTAACATCAATAATTACACCACTGGCAGGCCTTGAATCAAAATGAACTATTTGACCTTTCCAGATTTGAGTAGAATCTAAAATCAGCTCTGTTTTATTTGATGAGGATAAGCTTACATTTTTTTGACTGAAAATATAATAACCTATAAAAGCAATAGGAATAATCAGGAGATACAACCAATAGGATAAACCTGACTTTGAATTTGAAGGACCTGGTGGAGCAGTTCCGGTTTTTTTTAATTTTCCATTTGCCAATGCTTCTGTTTCACTGGGTACAGAGTATCCTTCATTGGCAATAGCATAGATTTCCATGGGCTCTTCCACATTTTTAAATGGGAATAATCCTACCAACGCTGTTTTAAATTCCGGATGATTCTTGATTTTGTTATGTACTTCTTTTGAAAATAATATGGCTCCTGCTACCCCCAAGGTCTCGATACGTGATGCGATATTGATTCCGTCCCCATGTACTTTTCCGGAATCCTCTATCAGGATGTCCGCGATATGAATACCCACCCGGATATTCACTTTATCCGGCTCGCGTTGTAATTCCTTTTGTATGGCCATAGCACATTGAATCACCTCGTAGGCACTTGGCAGGATACTCATACTCCCATCACCCATATCATTTTTTACTTCACCACCAAACCGGCTCACACATTGTTCTACCGTGTGTTGATGTTTTTTTTGCATCTTGATAGCTTTGAGCTCGTCCTTTTGCATCACGGCGGTATAACCTACCATATCGGTGAATAAGATAGCGGCTAACTTTCTGGAATAATGATCGAGATCCATTTAACTTTATGCCTTCAAATATGAGTATAAATTTACATTGCGATGACTAAAAATAAATATTCAAAATGTAAACAGGAATACATTGAATTTAAAGGGATGAGCGTTAAATAACATCAGGAACGGGTAATTTGCGAACGATTTGCTTCACATTTTACTTCTTACTTACACATAGCTTACAGAATGAAATTCAACTATTTTTTATTTTTACTTGGGCATCTGACCTTTTTTTCTACTAGAGCTCAATCCCCGATGACTTTAAAAGGTAAAGTAGTAGAATTAACGCAAGACCAGACCAAACCAGTCTCCGGTGTAGTAGTAAGTGTAAGTGGCGAAAGCTATGATGTCACCGGCCAGGATGGAAGTTTTAAATTATTTGCACCCCAGGGATTGGATTTTGTTACGATCACCATTAAGGGGACCCAGGACAATGTATTATCGCCCTATGAAGGAAAAGTAAGCCTTCCGCCCATGTATCAACCGATCGAAATTCGACTTTGTAATGAAAATAATTCTAAGTTATTGGCGAAAGTAAAAGATTTAAATTCCCGTATTAAGTCCTTACAAAAAAATCAAAAACTCAGCGACCGACAGGTAGAATTACTCCATAAAACCATGCTGGATACGATCGAACATTATCAGGCAAAAGTGGATGAAATAGCCGGTAAATTAACAGCAACAGAAAAAGAAAATAATGTCCTCAAAACCCGCATTTCAGAGCTTGAAAAAATAAATATCGATCTGGAGAATAAATTATTCGTGGCTCTCGGTGAAAAATATACGGAGCAGCAGAAACAATATAGTTCCATTACTGCTTTATTGAATACGTATAGTTCCAGGATCAAAGATTTACACCTTGCCATCCCTGGAGATGCTTTAGCCTGTGCGTCTAATACACCCAAAGCCTGTGACAGGTTTTATAATACAATCGAAAAATATAATCAAGCCAGGAATGCTATTAATGAAAATAAGGACAACCAACTGGAGGCAGTAACTCACTATTGGTCTAATCCTGAAGTAGCTATTCAACTTCAAAAAACCTATTCTTATATTCTGGATAAAATTCATGAACCATTGCTGTTTGATAAAATGAATACAGCGATTATTACTCCTCTTAAAGATCGCTCCCAGGGAAAATCAAAACTAAAAGCTGTTAAAAATCAAATATCATCCGGCGGTACATCACTTGCAAATGAATTGAAACCAATGATCGTCCA
>JBDTUE010000172.1:0-9063 GCA_040007895.1 Saprospiraceae bacterium
ATGAATGGAATATGGATATGTGGAAGAAGACGATGGAGTGGTTGAAAGAAAAGCTTTAGGTGAAAGTCGTAAGGTTTAAGGTATAAGTCGCTAGGAATTCAACTA
The DNA here is from genome assembly GCA_040007895.1 of Saprospiraceae bacterium. Classification (GTDB taxonomy): domain Bacteria; phylum Bacteroidota; class Bacteroidia; order Chitinophagales; family Saprospiraceae; genus JADJLQ01. Next base: position 106 of record JBDTUE010000172.1, read on the forward strand.
CTTATGCCTTATACCTTACGACTTACCCCTTGTGACTCAAATTTCTTTCCTTTTCATATTATACGTAATCCCATGATTTTTTAGATATTGAAATATATGCATAACCCAATGAGCGGATGCTCCTAATCGTTCCGGCGGATGTACACCGTACTTATTAAAATTGCCGGATAAAACCAATTCAGTTGCAGCGCAGGCAGTCATTCCGGTGGTCCGGGCCATCGAACTCATCTTAGTTTTTTTATTGTATTGATCGTACAAGGTATAGGTATACTTTATTTTCTTCCCTGCTTCGATACCTTCAACTATGACTATCATATAAGTAAAATCTTCTTCTCCTGGTTTATAGGCCCATTGAGAAAATAATAATTTACTGGTGATGTCTAAAGGTCGAAATGAATGGCCCCTGATCTCTATATTTTTTTTGCTCAATAATCCCATCTCTCTGATCCATTCCATCTGTTTGGCATGTCCGGGATACCGGATCGTTTTTTCAACCATATTGGGGATATGCTTCATAGTTTTTAATAACGATCGGAGACCATCTGAATTAAAAGCTTCAAGATTACCAAGCTTAGCTACTTTAATGGTTTCGATGTCTGTCAAGGCAGGTTTGGTAATGATCTTGCCTTTTATTTTAAGTCTTGCAGGGCGGGTATATTCTTCTAAAACATCTATCGGTGAGAAAGGTGCTTTGTAATCAAACGGTGGATTTTTTTTAACCGGGAGACCACCTACCATACATTTAAAAGAGGTCACCTTCATCGTGCGGTCGTGATAGCCAAGAATGATATTGTCCATACCGGGAGCAACACCACAATCATGAATAGCTATGACTTTATTCTTTTTAGCTAAAGCATTAAGTGATGAGGCGTCTTCTGGAAAAAAAGAGATATCGACTATGTTTTTTCCTGCACTGATAACCGTTTTTAAAACGTCATAACCCAAATGGCCCGGTACTGCCCCTAATACCAGATCGGCACTGGCAATGGCATTGGTCAATTGCTCTGCATTAACCAGGTCACAAATCAGGGTTTTAATTTTATTACTTCCAATCGTTTTTAATCTTTCGGCATTAATATCCAATAACAGAATTTCATGCTTCGTACTCAAGGTCTTAGCTATTGCGCTTCCCACCATTCCTGCACCTAAAACTGCGATCCTTGCCATAACATTTATTTTGTCAAAATTACACAGACTACAGCGCATAGGCAGGATCGAAATTCCCATCAGGGAGGGAGGTTCTGAAATATTATATACTTTTGCCGACTGCTTTTGAACCAAAAAAAAATAACTTATGGTTATTTATCTTTGAGCGGTTTTCATTGATTTTAAACGAAATGTTGTGGAGAAAAATAAGACGAAAATTACCTACCTGGACAGGAATGAACACCAATATGGACCTGCCCCAGCCTGTTTTGAAGTATTAAAGAATATAAGCTCGGAAACCTTAAGTGAATATTCCCGTGATTTCACGCTCGGAATTAAAAGCCCACTTTCTCAACGATTGGCTATAGAATATAATATAGATGAGAAAAGTGTCTTGTTAGGATTTGGAGGTGAAGATTTACTCAAACAAACTATCCATTGTTATATTCAGAAAGGCGATACCATATTATTGCCTACTTATTCCTGGTGGTACTATAAAAAAATAGTTGATGAAGTAGAAGGTATCAAAGTGGAATATCCTGTACGGGAAGGGGAGGATACATTTTATTACGACATCGATGGAATGTTTAAAATGTATGAAACTCACCGGCCTAAATTGGTTTTAATCAGCTCTCCAAATAATCCAACAGGCAACCGGCTCGAAATAGCTGAACTAATCAGGGTATTGGAAAAAATGAAGGATACTTTGGTCATAGTAGATGAGGCTTATTCCTTATTTTTTAACCAGGATCATTCTCATTTGAAGAACATTATTGATCGTTTTCCTAATATTATCGTCATCCGTACTTTTTCAAAATATTATAGTTTGGCAGGTGTTCGGATTGGTTTTGCATTAGTTGGTAGAAACCTGGAAAAGCTCGCGACATTCAGTGCCCGGTTATTGGGATACAATCGGCTGTCAGAAGCTCTGGCCCTTGCAGCACTCGATTCACCTGAATATTACAGTGATATTAATGCTAAAATGACAGCAGATATTGACTTGTTTAAAAATGAATTTAATAAACTACCGGGATTTACAGCATATAAAACCTACGCGAATTTTATTCTGGTAAAAATTCCGTTTGAGATTAAAGAACCTTTAAAAAAGTATCTCACCGATCGCAATATGATTGTTAAGTTCATGGCTGAAGACGGTTTATTCAATCACATCCGAATTACCATCGGTACCCAGGAGCAAAACAAGTCGCTCCTGCAAATGATTCATTCTTTCTTATCTGAACACACACAGTATGAATTGGGTTACCGAATATAGAAAATCATTAAAAATGATTGAGGTTGAAGATTTTTTTGACCTCTTTTTTTTCAGGCCCCTTGGTTTTTTATTGATAAAACTTATTTACCGAACGGAGATTACTCCGAATCAACTTACTTATACATCGCTGGTGATGGGTCTTATTGCCGGTATCTTATATGCAAAAGGTACTCCGTATTATTTTTGTTTAGGGGCTTTGTTTTTTGTATTGTATAATATTTTTGATTGCAGTGATGGACAACTTGCCCGGTTAAAAAAGAATGGCACTCATGCAGGAAGGATTATCGATGGGATTGCTGATTACCTGGTTACTTTGGCCGTATTTGTCGGTATAGGAATAGGGTATGGCAATAAGCGGTCTAATCCCGGCTTTTGGTGGTTCCTGATTTTATTATTAATCGTGAGCAGCGTCATCCAGGCTATCCTGGTAGATTATTACCGTAACAGGTTTTTAGATAATGTCTTACAGAGAAAAAGTACGTTTGAAGAAGATCTTGATATCTATAAAGCCGAACTGGAAGCACTTAAAAATCAAAAAAACAAAGCGTTGGATAGAACGATTATCCGGATATATCTTAAATATTGTGCCATTCAGGATCGTATCGTTCCAAAGGGAAACAAGGAGAAAACCCTGGTCGCTTCTCCGGAAGTGTATTATAATAAAAATAAAATCATCATGAGATTATGGGTACTGATTTGTTCCTCTTCTGAAATTACTGCCTTGGTGATATGTTCAGTGTTTAATCGATTGGATTTATTTTTTTGGATCGTACTGGTTGGGTTCAATGGATTTGCAGCCATCCTTTGGATCATTCAGCGACGGATTGATCAATCTTTTAAATTAGCTGAATAAATGAAAGCTGTAATCCTGGCTGCCGGTATTGCTTCACGGCTGAGGCCATTGACGGATCATACTCCGAAATGCCTCCTGAAAGTTGGTGAAAAAAATATTTTATCCTATACGATGGATCATTTGCTGGCCAATGATATCAATGAAATTATCATCGTGACTGGTTATCTTCAGGAACAGATCAGGGATTTTATAGCTGATGCATACTTTGCAGTGGATGTTAAATTTATCTATAATGAATTGTATGCTAGTACCAATAATATTTATTCTTTGTGGTTAGCTAAAGAAGAAGTACAGGGCCAGGACATGTTATTGCTGGACAGCGATATCCTTTTTGATCAGAAGATTATTACTAAACTCCTTCAATCAGGGTATGAAAATTGTTTAGCTTTAAAAAGACACGAAGTTGGGGAAGAGGAGATAAAAGTAAAAGTTGACATGGATGGGCTTATTCTTCAAATAGGCAAAGATGTAATTCCACATGAAGCTATCGGTGAATCCATAGGAATAGAAAAATTTAGCAGCCCCCTCGTTGATAAACTATATAAAACACTTGACTATAAAATCGTGCTGGATCAAAAAGTAAATATATTTTATGAGGCAGCATTTCAGGATCTTATCCTGGAAGGAGAACAGATCTACGTCGTGGATGTGACGGAACTTAACTGCATGGAAATTGATACAGCTCATGATTTTACCGTGGCTCAGAAAATGATATCATCTATTACTAATAGCAATTAATTTGAAATTGAGTTGGTAACGAATTTATTCATTATTGCCATCGTCGGGTTAATCGTAGGTTTTGTTTTATCTGTCCCTGCAGGAGGATCCATCAGTTTTGTAATCTTTACTAATGCGCTCAAAGGAAGAACACGTTATTGTAATTTGGTGAGCATAGGTTCTTCGTTGGCTGATTTTACCTATGTATTCATTTCAATTTTTGGTCTGACTAAATTATATTCACTTTATCAACCTTATATCCCTTATATACTAATCGCCGGTTCTTTCCTGATCATTTATTTATCGGTAAAGCTTTATAAATCCAAACTTGAGTTTGAAGAAAATGAGGAGACAGCTCAATTAAAGGAAAAAGAAGTACCCCGGTATAAAAATGGTTTTTTAACTGGTGTGATGTTGGGTTTCCTTAACCCGGGTTTATTTATGAGTTGGATGACTTCATCGTTTATTGTATTCACCATATTGACTTCTTTTGGTTTTGATACGGGTGGCCTGGATAAGAAAATGAGTGATCAATTAAATGAAATTCATGCTACTGATCAGAGTGCAGCAGATACGAGTATACTATCTCTGACGGATCTGACCCGATCAAAACTTTTATATCAAAAACCTTTTCTGGCCAGTACAGTTCCACTTAGTAAAAACTATTCTTTATATCTGAGTATAGTGTATGCCTTGTCTATTTCGTTAGGCAGTGTCACCTGGTTTTATTATATCACCTATCTTATTGCAAAATTCCGGAAGCGGATCAAGACCAAAAATATCCATCGTATGATTCATGCTTTTGGTATGGCACTATTTCTCTTAGGCTTATTCCTTGGGCTCAAAGGCATATCGATGTTTATGTAAATGGCAATATTTAAAAAGTGACCGCAGTGGTAGCATCCAGGTTTTGTTGATCGATAGCCTGATCAAATCAATTATCTTAGCCATTTAAAGTTTCGATCCACCCAATACTAATCAGAATCAATGGAAACCCGGGATATGAGTCAACGGATCAAGTCAATAGCTCTGGATCATAAATTTTTACATGCAGGTATTTCGACAGTGAGGTCGTTGGACGAGGAAAAGTCGAGGTTAGAAGATTGGTTATTAAAAGGGTATCATGGGGAAATGCATTACATGGCTAAGAATCAATCCATGAGATTAAACCCTGCAGAATTAGTCTTCGGTGCAAAATCAGTCATCTCCCTGGCCTATAATTATTACCGTCCGGTAGTAGTGGAGGAAGGCAAACCGAAAATTTCAATATATGCCCAGGGAACAGATTATCACAAAGTGATTAAGAAGAAACTTAAACACCTGTGGCAAACGATTCAAACAAGTCTCGATGTCAAAGCAACTGCAAGGTACTTTGTAGATTCTGCACCGGTGATGGAAAGACAATGGGCTGCTTCAGCCGGTTTGGGATGGTTGGGTAAAAACACGCTGCTCATTCATCCAAAACATGGATCATATTTTTTCCTGGCAGAAATAATATGTGATCTTGACTTGCAGCCGGACATTCCCATTCACGATCATTGTGGGACCTGTACCCGGTGTATCGATGCGTGTCCGACGGAAGCTATTGACTCCAGGGGTTATGTATTAAAAGCAGATCAATGTATTTCTTACCTGACTATAGAAACTAAAAAAGATATTCCGGATACACTGACAGACAAGATGGAAAACTGGGTCTTTGGTTGTGATATTTGTCAGCAGGTATGTCCCTGGAATAAATTTAGTACACCCCATTCAGAACCGCTTTTTTTCACTCAACCGGATCATGCAAACTGGACTTTAGACCAATGGAAAAACCTGTCCGAAGATAAATTTGAGGAATATTTTGGTAAAACTCCTTTAAAACGAGCGGGTTATGACAAATTCAAACGATCCGTTAAGACTGTAATTGATGCAGGATAAGTGGTTTATAAAGTAGCTAAAAAGGAATATTTGCTTAAATTTGCAGGCTTAATTAGAGATTTATTTTAGAGTATTATCTATTATCTCTTTCTAAGGGATATATTTTCTACAATTGCATTATACAATTCGAACATGAATAATTTTAAAAATTTGGTTTTCATCCTATTGACATTTGTCTGCATTTACGCAGGTTGCAAAAAGGATGTAGAAAAGCCGACAACGTTTATTTCCGGTGAAGTAAAAGATTACCCTGATGGAAAGCTTACTTTATTTAGAGTGTTCAGTGAAGATTCAAGTATCATCGATACGAGTTTTATCAAAGGTGGTAAGTTTAAACTTGATTTAAATACCACAGAAACGCAATTAGCTAACCTCGTGTTTCCAGATGGTCAATCTTCAGTCCAATTTTTTACAGAGCCTGGAAATATCGTCATAAGCGGTACACAAGAAAAAATGCAAAGTTTAGAAGTTACCGGCACCCCAACCAACGTGCTCAATAACGAACTAAAAAAGACAAATGCTGAAATAGATGCACAGTATGCCAAGCTCATTGAAATTGGCACAGCTGCACAACAAACCGGTAATGAAAAAACCGTAGACAGTGTCAGATCAATCTTAATAGGTCTGGAAGCAGCAACCAATAAATCTAATCTCGAATTTGCAAAAAAACATCCTGAATCTCTGATCAGTGCTTATCTGGGTTTGATGGCTGCAAGTTCAGGTGGTGATCTGGACATTGCTTCCTTGGTTACCGCACTAAGCCCGGAAATTAAAAAGACGTTTTTTGGTCAACGACTTGAAACAATGGCGATAGCGGCAGGAAAAACGGCCATTGGAGCTATAGCACCTGATTTTGAAGGTATGTCTCCTGAAGGTAAATTGATTAAGCTGTCTTCTTTAAAAGGTAAATCTGTCCTTATAGACTTTTGGGCGAGTTGGTGTGGGCCCTGCAGACAGGAAAATCCCAATCTGGTCAAAACGTACACAGCTTATAACCCTAAAGGATTTGATATATTAGGAGTTTCATTGGATCAGGAAAAAGAAAAATGGCTTGGAGGCATAGCTGAAGATAATTTACACTGGTCTCATGTATCTGACCTGAAGGGTTGGAAAAGTGCTATAGCGGCGATGTATGGTGTGCAGGGAATACCGCAAAACTTTCTGTTGGATAAAGACGGAAGAATTATAGCAAAAGGTTTAAGAGGAAAAGAACTAGATGAAAAACTGAAAGAGATCTTTAATTAATTTCTTCCTGGTCATACGCACCTATGGAGAAGGAATTAATCAATAAAAGTGGTTACCCGTTAGAGCCGGGTTATACTTTTTTGCAGGAACTACGGCAAAATTGGAGTGCCGCTATCCAGGGCAAAGTTTTTGCCAAACATGTATTTATTACTTTTTTATTTTTTATACCAATATATTTTTTCCTGGTGCCTTTTCTCCAGTTCATTGAACACAGGGAAGGGGTGGTCCTTAGTGATTTTATATTGAATCAAATAGCCCCGAGGGATGTGTCCGGTGTTATTTTCAAAGTCGTATACTCCAGTGCATTCTTTATTTTCCTGTACGATCTTAAATCTCCCTGGTTATTACTGAGAGATGTGCAGATTTTGTTGCTGCTTCAATATATCCGGAATGTATGTCTTTACCTTGTCCCGCTAGCCGCACCGCAGGGTATCGTTCCACTTCATGATCCAATCCTGGAATTTGTAGCCTATGACCAAAAACCAATGTTACAGGATTTGTTTTTCAGTGGGCATACTGCAGCCGTCGTAATCTTTGCCTTGTTGACAAGAAAAAAGAATTATCTTTTCGTAGGATTTTTAATGATTTCTTTTCTTATGGCGGGTCTGCTTTCTATTCAACATTGTCATTATTCTATAGATATTTTAGGAGGTGCTTTTTTTGGTGTCCTTTCTTATTATCTTGTGAAGATTCTCTGGCTGCGATTAAGATTGCCGTTTGAACGTAATTCATCAGCGCTTAATTTAAATTAACTAACCAACTAACCACCATATAATTAAATAGCGAATGAATCAATTAGATGCTAGAATAAATAACCTGGCAGATCAGGTAAATTACCTCAAATCGAGTAATATCTATCTCTATTACCGGGAGCTTGACTCGGCGCAGGACACTGAAATGGTAGAGCATGGGCGGACCATACTGATGTTTGGATCCAATAGCTACCTGGGACTTACTAATCACCCAAAAGTGAAAGCAGCAGCCATCAAAGCTATTGAGCAATATGGCACTGGAGTTTCAGGCTCAAGATTATTGAACGGTAATTTGCGTATTCATAGAGAGTTAGAAGAGAGATTGGCCCAGTTTGTTGGAAAAGAAGATGCAGTCGTGGTGAGTACGGGTTTTCAGGCTAACCTCGCTGCGTTACCTCCTATCGTAGATCGATCCAGTTACCTGTTGATGGATAAACTTAGTCATGCTTCTATCCTGGAAGCAGCTACTTTATCCTTAGGACGTAAACTCAAATTTGAACATGACAATCTTGAATCCCTTGAAAAACTTCTTCGACATTGTAATTCAGACGCTACCCGGATAGTGGTCACCGAAGGTGTATTCAGTATGGATGGAGATATCCCCAATTTACCCGGGACCGTAGAACTTGCAAGGCAATACGGCGCTATGGTCATGGTTGATGATGCACATGCTATCGGAGTTTTAGGAAAAAATGGTGCCGGAAGTTCTTCCCATTTTGACTGTACCGATAAAGTAGATATCATCACCGGTACATTCAGCAAGTCATTAGCAGCGTTAGGTGGATTTGTTGCCGCCAATAAAGATATTATCAACCTGATCAAACATTCCGCCAGAGCTCAGATGTTTAGTGCAGGCTTGCAACCGGCTTCAGTAATGGCTGTCATGGCTGCATTGGATATTATAGAAGAAGAGCCGGATTTGATCAAGAACCTTTGGGCCAATACTAATTATGCACTGGATATGATGAAACAAATGGGTTTTGACACCGGCAATGCGGAGACTCCGATCCTGCCGGTATATATCCGCGATGATTTTAAGACGTATGTGTTGA
>JBDTUE010000173.1:0-9044 GCA_040007895.1 Saprospiraceae bacterium
GTATCCATTTTCTTATCGACCTTTCGATACAATGCATCAATATCATAGACAGGATTATTAACCACGATCCGCTTACCATTGCGATCATAAATAGCACCTCGCGCCGGATAACTCACTGCCTTCTCAAGTGCTGCAAACTTCGCTTTACCTTTTATTTCCTTATCTAAAAACTGGATATAAAACGCCTGGAATATCAGGATACCAGCTAGTGTCAATATCGTACCTCTGATAATATGGATATTCTCAAATTTCATTCAGGATCAAATATAAACATATAAAGAAGCATCAGTAGTATAGACAAAACGAAACTAAAAATAGTTTTAAGAAAAATAGTTCCCAGGTAGGCCGGGGTGAATACTTCCATAGAAAAATAAAACACCAGATACGTTAATAAACATACGCTGGCATACGTTACAAACCAATTAATTCCCAAGTGAAATTTACTAGGTATAGGAATCCTGTTATAACCACCTTTGGGCTCCATATAACTCATGATGAATGGTCTGGCAAAACCTAAAAAAGTACCGGCACTTGCATGGACTCCCGGGGAATCATAAAACCAATCCACTAAAATGCCAAAGACAAATCCCAGCAAGACCATTAACCATCTGGGAGTATTAACAGGCAGGAGCATACACCAAAGTGGAATTATAATCAGGGAGATGTAATTAAAAGAACCCACATTAAGATGAACCTGTTTTAATACCAATACCTGGAAAGCAAACAGCAATAAAAAACGGGTACATTGTTTTAACCAGATAGAATTCATTTGGCTCTGGTTTGATGGTTAAGACTATCTATTTCGTTTTTGTGGAGGTCGATGATCACATACACCTGGTTGGTACGGGCAAGATCATTAAATAGCCTGGTTTCAATATTGTAAAAATTTTCGCCGGGTTCTATCTGTGCCCTGGTAACAAGTCCTACCGGTAGTCCTTCCGGAAAATGCGAATAACCACTGGTAACAACTGTATCTCCTACTCTTACATCACCATGTTTGGGAATAGCTTCAACCTCCATCAACATCGGCGAATTACTATTCCACACGAGGTTTCCAATGTAATGAGTGCGACGGATCATGACACTCACGCGAGAGTTACTGTTGAGTATTGACATCACCGATGAATACCTGGACCCTACATCCGTTATAAATCCAACGATCCCGGAAGATTCCATGACTGTGGCATATTTCTGTATGCCGTGAATCGCCCCTTGATTAATCGTCATCACATTATTACGAAGCTCTACAGAATTATTTACTACAAGAGCCGGCAATAAAACAAAACGCTGATGAAATGTAGAATCCTTTATAGAGTCGGTTTTAAACGGCAAGTCAGCCTGGATATTGGCGATCTGAGCTCTGAGGGTTGCGTTTTCTTTAGCTAAGGTTTCATTTACTTTACTAAGCCCAAAATATTTTTTAACCCGGTCCATTTTGTCAAACAACCGACCGCTGATGATGCTGGATGAATTAAGAAAAATGGCTCGTTGATTATCATTGCTTCGAATCACCAGTCGAATGCTGATAAATTCCAATATCAGAAATAAAAAGATAAATGCATACCGGTAAAAAAAAGCAAAAAGATTTTGCATACTCCGGCCTCAAAGATCAGACACTTTTCCTGTCAATCAAAAAAGAATACCGATCTGAATTTTTTAATGCAAGACCTGTGCCCCGCACCACAGCTCTTAAAGGATCATCCACTACGCGGACAGGTAATTTAGTCTTTGCCGAGATTCTTTTGTCAAGACCTCTCAATAAAGCTCCGCCACCGGTAAGATATAATCCATTTTTATAGATATCTGCTGCTAATTCTGGAGGAGTAGACTCAAGCGCCTTGAGGATAGCATCTTCTATTTTAGAAATGGATTTATCCAGGGCAGTTGCTATTTCTGTATGTCCAACGGTAATCTGTTTGGGAATTCCTGTCATAAGGTCTCGTCCATTTACAGGGTAATCTTCGGGAGCATTTTCCAATTGTTTTAATGCTGAACCTACATTGATTTTGAGTTGTTCTGCAGTCCTCTCTCCGATAAGAATATTATGAGCCCGTTTCATATATTCCATAATATCATAATTAAACTCATCACCTGCAGTCCGAATTGATTGATCTGTAACTATACCTGACATGGCAATAACAGCAATCTCTGTCGTTCCGCCTCCAATGTCTATGATGATATGACCTACAGGCTCTTCAACATCCAGCCCGATACCCAATGCAGCCGCCATAGGTTCATGAATGAGATACGTCTCTTTTGAATCTACGTGATCCGCAGAGTCAAATACCGCTCTTTTTTCTACCTCCGTAATACCTGAAGGAATACAAATTACCATCTTAAGATGTGTAAAAAAACTCCTCTTGGTTCCTATCATATTGATAAGACCTTCAATCAATTTCTCCGCAGCCTGAAAATCAGCTATAACTCCATCTTTGAGTGGCCTGATCGTCTTAATATTTTCATGAGTCTTTTCATGCATTTGCATTGCCCTGGAACCCACGGCAATCGTCTCACCAGTCTTCCGGTTAATAGCCACTATGGATGGCTCATCGATTACTATTTGATCATTTTGCATAATCAAGGTGTTGGCTGTTCCTAAATCGATTGCCAGCTCCTGCGAGAAAAAATTAAACCACTTCATTCTTATATCTTAATTCCAATTTTTAGTTAAAGCAATAATCTTGCCTAAAATTCTAATATTAAGTAATTCACGGGATTGGAACGCAAAGGAAACAAATTATATTAGAATAAAGTGCGGAGGTAATGAATTTATTTTCAAGATTTTAAGTTAAGGCCATCCTAGAAGATCGCAGAGCATGAAGTTTTTATAAAAATGCAGTCTTTAATTTTCACGGCACCTTGATTAGCCTGTAAACCACATAAAAGGTGATGGCGAAGGATAAAACCGGTTTTTATTAGTCTTACAATAAACATTATTATCCCACCGTAATAAGTGTTAAGTCTTTTTCTTGTAAATAGGTATTCGCCACCTCTTGTAATCTGTCTATACTCATTTCGTCTATCCCTTTTAACAATTCCAGATAAGCGTTGACACCTCCCTCCAGTGTCAGGGTTCTGACCAATTCTGATTGTGCTAATACATTCTCAAAATAATTAAGGAAGCTTCCTTTTAAATATCTCTGGATGGTTTTAAATTCTTTAATGGTAACTTTTTGCTCTCTCACTCTTTTTAATTCTTTATAAATTTCTTTGATGGCGAGGGAACTCCTCGATTTATCCACTTCCGTTGAAATCAAAAAATATCCATCCAGTGCAAACGTATCCAGGGATGAATAAATATGATACGTAAGTCCTTTCCGCTCTCTTAGATTTTGCATCAATCTCGAACCGTAATAACCACCCAAAATGGTATTGAGCATATACATAGGGATATAATCAGGATGTGACCTGGTAAATAATCGCCTACCCAATCGGATGGATGACTGGACTGCATCTGCCTTTGGAATATGATGATGACCAGGATTGGTATTTATAGTGGGGAGCTTAATGATTGAATTTTTAATTTTAGAAGATGGAAGGTGGCCCAATATATGCTGGACACGTTCGCTGGTTTCAGTTGAAAAACTACCGGATAAAAAGATTTTACATGATGTGAAATTATACCTTGTTGCATAGTGTTCCATTAAATCTTCCCGGTTAATAGCTTCAATGGATTCAATAGTACTATTATATCCATAGGGGTGTTTGCTACCAAATAGTTGTTCGGTGAATGAACGATAAGCGATGACATCACCCCGGGATTCATCACTCCTCAGTTTTTCTTTTTGCTGACGTTTAAAGAGCTTCAATTCACTCAGTGGAAAAGAGGGACTGATAAGCATCTCTTTAAACAGAGGAAGTATCCTGTTTAGATATTTTTCTAAGACAAATACTTTGATTCCACAATTGTCTACATAAAAATCAAAATTGAGTGAACTGCCCCAATGATCAAACCCTTCAGCCAATTTGGTTGCAGATTTTTTTTGAGTTCCCCCTTTTATTAGTTGAAGGGTAGCTGATGCAAGGCCATTTTTGTGTTCATATGGCCTTCCAGCGGGAAACATGAGTTCAAGCTTAAGCGCTGGTATATTACCCCGGTTGGTGAGGTACAATTCAGCACCATTTGATAGATCTACTTTATTCAGCTCCGGGACAGGTGAAGTATAGGAATGATTAACCGAGATAGAAGTCATGAATTGAAGGGGGCAAAAATACATAGAATATAGGTGTTGATCCCGTAGGTCAATGTTTGGGGTGTATGTCAGATTCCACAAAGGATTGGTCTGTGCGACTGTCCCGATTTCTCGGGATCGGTCGGGCTATAGTAATATGTGCAATCTGTCATACACATAATGTTTGCTTTAATTCAAGCAGGTGGCACTAGAGGTTCCGGTATTCATATTCGTAATTTTGATCAGGGATATCTTCAAAACAGTACTTCATTTTTTTACTTCAATTTTGATTCCTGGCCCACCGCTCCACTGCTTTTAGTTATTTTTGCAACTTCAAGCTTAAAATCAAATCAGATTTCAAATGAAATTCAGCGTATCCTCAGCCGAACTACTCAAACAAATTCAGATAGCTTCCGGTGCCATCGGAACTAATCCAGTCCTACCGATACTTGAAGATTTTCTCTTCCAGGTAAAAGGCAAAATCATGACCATTACTGCTACTGACCTGGAAACCAGTGTCAAAACGGAGATGGAGATAAAATCTGATCAAAATGGGTCTATTGCTATTCCAGCCAAGATCCTCAATGATACCCTCAAATCATTACCGGAGCAGCCTGTTTCATTTAATGTAGATTCTACAAACAATAGTATTGAGATTACATCAAGTTATGGCCGGTATCGCCTCGCAGGAGAAAACGCCGGTGATTTTCCCAGTTTCCCTTCATCCAGTACGCAGGATACAATTAAAATTAACTCAGACATCCTACACGAAGCATTCAATAAAACGTTATTCGCCACCAGTAGCGATGAGCTCCGATTGGCTATGACAGGTGTACTTGTTCAGTTGGATTTTAATAAAATCTTATTTGTGTCTACGGATGCTCATAAATTGGTGAAATACGTGTTTCAGGGAATTTCCAATGATGTTGCAACACAATTTATTTTACCTAAGAAGACCTGTAATCTTTTGAAGAATGTATTGCCTGCCAATACTGAGGTGGAAATATCCTTCAACAAATCAAATGCTTTTTTCACTTTTGGCAATTCAATAATGGCCTGCCGGCTGATCGATGCCAAATATCCTGATTATAATGCCGTCATTCCGGTAGATAATCCTAATGTGCTCACTGTTAATCGTTCACAATTGTTGCAGTCTCTCCGGCGTATTGCTATCTATGCGAATAAAACCACTAATCAGGTAGCATTACATGTAGATGAAGGCAGTCTCACTATTTCCTCACAGGATCTCGACTTTTCTAATGAAGCTACGGAACAACTGACCTGTGCTTTTAAAGGCAAATCCATGACGATTGCTTTTAATGGTAAATTTTTAATTGAAATGCTTGGAGTCATGACGAATGATGAAGTGTGTTTCAGGCTTTCTACACCCAACCGGGCAGGAATAGTTACACCAGCAGAGGAAATCAAAGGTCAGGACCTGGTCATGTTAATCATGCCGGTATTGATCAATCAACCGCATTAATATAGGAGATGGGAGTTGGGAGTTAGAAGATCGGAGTTAGGAGATGGGAGTTAGAGGTAAGAAGTCAGAAGCACTATATTCATGAAAATTGGTTTGTTTTTTGGTTCTTTTAACCCGGTTCATACAGGTCATATGATTATTGCTAATCACATGGCATATTATACGGACCTGCAACAGGTCTGGATCGTGGTCTCACCTCAAAATCCCTTAAAACCTGCAAACTCATTAGCTAATGACTATGACCGCCTGCACATGGTTCAATTGGCGATCGGTGACAATGCAAGATTGAGATCATCCAATATAGAATTTTCATTGCCGAAACCTTCGTATACGATTGATACGCTGACATACTTAAAAGAAAAACATGATGAGCATGAATTTGTCCTGATCATGGGTGGGGACAACCTGGCTACGCTGAACAAGTGGAAAAATTATGAAAAGATATTAGAGCTCTACCAAATCTATTTGTATAAAAGACCTCGTTTTGATGTGGGTGCTTTATTAGGACATCCTCATGTAGTGAATTTTGAAATGCCACTTTTAGATATTTCCTCTACCTATATCCGGGATAGTATCCGTCAAGGACATAATATACAATACCTGGTTCCTGAACCGGTGTATGAGTACCTACGAGGATCCAGCATGTACAAGTAACCGGATAATTTTTATCCAATCACATATCAACTAGTAAAAACAAAAAAATGGATTCATTAATGAATTCAGAGTCAACGTTTTGAACATATGATTTTTCTATAAGTGAAATATTAAAAATAAATATGGATTGCAGGGGTGACATTTTGCCATCTTCTTACATTAAGAAGAAGTGAGGTTGTACACGCTCAAATGATTTCTTTCCCTGTCAAGTATACTCTGAGAACCTTTAAAAGATTGTTGCAAAATGAACCAGCAATCTTTTTTTTATTCATAACGTATCGGCTCATCTAAAGCAGCTGCCTTTTTAGCCGGATAAAGTGATGCAATCAATCCTATGATGGTAACTGTAATTCCTACTATAAGAAAATCAAACCAACGCAATTCTACCGGATACCGGTCTACCAGGAATCCTTCGGGGATAGGCACCAGGCCAAATCGTTGCTGTAAATAATAGAAAAATATAGCTAATACAAATCCTATGAGAATTCCTATCCCTGTAATCCACAGGCCGGTACTGATAAAAATATTTTTTACTGACTGGTCCTTCATGCCCATGGATTTCAAAATCATGATATCTTTTTTCTTTTCTAACACAATCATCCATAATGCACCTACGATATTAAATGCCACTAAGAGCAATACAAAACTCAGAATGGCGTAAGAAATCCATTTTTCCATCTTCATCAATTTGTAAAAAGCGGCATCCTGCTGATTTCTGTCAAGAACTTTAAACCCAGGGCCTAACGATTTTTTGAGGAGTTTGGAGGTGTGATTCACTTTTGAATAATCACGAAGTTGAATTTCATATCCTGTAACCTGGTCTTTTTTGTTCAGTAATTCCTGAAGAAAATCCAAATCAACAAACACATATTTACTATCATAGTCTTGTTGAATATTAAAAGTCCCGGAAGGAATCAAGGTTCTTTTTTTAAAGGGATGCAAAGCACCAGCATGTACGTCCGGCATAAATACAGCTAACCGTGCGAAATCATCATCAATACTCACTGCCAGTTTATTCCGGATTCCAATACCTAAAACTGCCATATAACCTGCCGGAGAATTTAATTCAAATTTGCCTTCATCCATTTTTTGTAAAATAGACGTATGATGGACAAATAAAGAATCAACCCCTTTGAGTAAAGCAAAATCTTTAATCCCTTTATACTCTAATAATGCCGTTTCTTCCAGGTAGGGGTAAATCAATTTTACATTGGGTATATTTTGCAGGGTTGCCAATGTAATAGAGTCATGATTAAATGTTTTGCCCTCTACAAGCGTAATGCGCATATCAGGGTTAAAAGAATTAATTAAGCCCCGGATGAGACCTTCAAAACCATTAAGAACGGACATGACCAGGATCAAGGCTGCAGTACCAATACTAATACCGAGTATAGATACCCCTGAAATGATATTGATGGCATTCGTGGATTTTTTTCCAAGTAAATATCTCGACGAAAATGAAAGGGATGGCATTGAGTAAACAAAGGTCAACAGAAAAAATGAATTTGCATTTTATTCGATCTAAAAAGAATACCGTGTTAGTTTTGAAATCTAAACGAATATTTTTACAAAAAATTAGATCGCTTAATTATTAAAAACATGTTTAACGATGAAATCAAAATCAGGGATGCGGTGTCAGAGGATATACATTCTATGACGGACTTACTAAATCAATTAGGATACAAAACCAACCTGCAAGAAATGACTACCCGGTTTGACAAAATTTATATCCATCCTGAATATAAAACGTTGGTAGCTGAATCAACCGACGGGCTTGAAGGTATGATCGGAATGGCGAGGAGTATTTCTTATGAATTAAATGAACCAATGGTTCGTATTCTCGTATTAGTTGTTGATCAAAACTCAAGAAAAAAAGGAATAGCTAGTCTTTTAGTATCCCATGCTGAAGAATGGGCTAAAGAAAGCGGTGCTCCTGCTCTCTTATTAAATTGTGGGAATAGAGAAGAACGAAAAGCAGCCCATTTATTCTATCCCAAAATAGGGTTTGAACTGAAATCATCCGGCTACCGGAAAAACATCAGTTAAATCCGGTATCGATCATTGATCTTTTCATAGGTCTCGTAAGACAAGTAGGTCCACCTCCTCCTTTAATACTAATATCCTTACATGGATAGGTCTGAACAATACAACCTGCTTTAATCATTAAATCAACTGTCTTCGGATTGCCTTCCGGGACAATACAATTTCGAGGTGAGATAGCCAGGACATTACATCCCATAGAATCAAATTCATCTTCCGGTACTTCAACTAAATAAAAATTGAGATCCAGCAATTTATTCCTAAAAGCAATGGGCATAAGTGGCGAATAAACCACGGCCAGGTCACGATCTAACGGGCTGAATACAGACATTAAATGAAATACATCTGATGGTCCACGATAATGAGGAAGGTCCACAACAATAACCTCGATATCCAGCGGTCTCAATATTGCTTTCAATTGAAGTATGCCTTCCCCATTGGTCCTGTAAGTATGTCCCACCGCAAGTGTTTGTTCATCTATCCACGCCACATCTCCTCCTTCCAGAGTACCGGGTTCAATTATTTCGCCTAAAATCGAAATACCATTTTCTAAACAATACTCTTTGATTGCCTGAGGTTCTGACGTTCTTTGTGGTTTACCCATACGACATAAAATCAGGCCATGATCCGTGATTAAGGAAGCATCCCTGCAATAAATCGAGTCTATGGTAACCGATGAATTTTGAGGTAACCGA
>JBDTUE010000174.1:0-8985 GCA_040007895.1 Saprospiraceae bacterium
TTGCCTTTTAAATTTGATATCCTGGTGAGTAATCCACCTTATATTAAATCGAGTGAAAAAGAACTTATGTCAGCGAGTACCCTAAAGTTTGAACCTGAAATTGCTTTATTTGCCGGAGATACGGGTTTGGATTTTTATTACCGCATTGCAGCTTTTGGATTGGATCATTTGAATTTCGATGGAAGAGTATTTGTCGAGATTAATGAATCATTAGGAATGAAAACAATGGGCATTTTTCAAGAAAGCGGATATTACGGGATACAACTACTTAAAGATTTAAGTGGTAAGGATAGATTCATAACCTGTATAAAAAAGTAACAATCATTCTCAATACTTCTACGCCACAGGGGTGTTATTTTTTACTATTAAGTGAGCTTTCTATTCAACCACTCTGTGGTTGTAAAATCAGCTAGTTAATAATCCCGCATTGCATGCGGGGTTATTAATATTAAATCCTTTCAGGATTTTACACATGGGATAAAGATTATTAGAGGATCATGAAGTAAAGAGTAATACACGAGGTAGGGATGGGTTTTATCGTTTTAATACTTTTAAATTAAGCTACATTAATACAATTATTTTGAAACGAAATCATTTTGTATCAGATTCTAAAGTTCGGGTTATTGAAAAAACTGACTATACAACCACAGCCACGAATTGGTTGAAATTTTAGTTTAAAAGATAAAGTATTGTATGTTTTTCTCACAAAAAAACATACTGTTTATCAATACATATCCAAATAAATTTTTCAATTGCATAAGGAAGGTGAAGCCTCATAAAATAATTATTTTTTCCCCCAGCCACCTCCACCTGGAGTCTCAATTTTTATAGAATCTCCTGCTTTTACTTCAATCACTTCATTAGCCTGAATTGATTTTGAAATACCCGAAGAAATATAAAATTGTTTTCCTGTCTTCCCACTCCCTCCGCCATTTGACCCAAAAGGTTTTTGAACCCTATGCTGAGCTAAAATAGTTACTGTCATCGGTTCCTGGAAGGTGAGTTGCCTTCGTATGCCATCGCCTCCTTTATATTTTCCTATGCCACCTGAATGTTTCCTTATTTCAAACAGATCTAAAAATACCGGGTATCGGAGTTCCAGTTCCTCCGGATCCGTAATCTTAGTATTGGTCATATGTTGGTGGATGGCTGATCTTCCATCATAGCCAGGCCCGGCTCCCACACCTCCACCAATAGTTTCATAATAACTATAGCGATCATTGCCGAAAAGGAAATTATTCATCGTGCCCTGGCTGCAGGCAGCCAGTTTAAATGCTTTGATTAATGTATCTGTTAATCGTTGACTGACCTCTGTATTACCGCCGACTACAGCGGGACAATGAAGCGGATCATCAGAAAAGACGGGGTTAATAAAACTATCCGGCAAGATTACTTTGATATCTTTCGAAAGCCCTTCATTTAGTGGGATGTTTTCATTGACGATTAATCGCAATACATACAGGATGACACTGTGTACGATGGCTTGATTTGCATTAAGATTACCAGGATGTGTTGCACCCGTTCCGGTGAAATCGAAGCTTATATTTTTCTTAGTGATCAGAATCTTTACTTCAAGTTTGCTACCGTCATCCATGTATTCAATGGCTTTGCTGTTAAAATTGTTTCTAGAAGCCCGGTAGGTTTGAAGTAGTTTTCTGCTGTGATTTAATACAGCATCCATTTGATGAATGAGATACGCATGTCCATACTGTTTGTTCATTTGTAGCAATTTTTCTTCACCGGTATATAAGGCAAGCAGAGCTGCCTGGATATCTAATACATTTGAACGAGGGTTACGGCTAGGGTAGGGAGGAGCTTTCAATTTCTTTTCAATCAAAGACCATTGAAGTTTTCCATTTTTCATTAAATATACCGGAGGAAATATGACACCTTCTTCTGATAAATTTTTTGCGAATGGAGGCATCGAGCCCGGTGTCAATCCGCCAATTTCTGCATGATGAGCCCTGTTAATTACATACCCTATTAATTTATTTTCTGCATACACAGCTTTGATCAACGTAATATCAGGTAAATGAGATCCGCCGTACATCGGGTGATTGCAGATGATGACATCACCTTTAGCTAATTTGAATTTCTTTAGTATCATTCGTGCACAGATACCCAGGCTCCCAAGATGTACAGGAATATGTGGTGCATTGGCTATCAACCTGGCTTTTGGATCCAATATGGCACACGAGAAGTCTAATCGTTCTTTGACATTTACAGAAAAAGCGCTGAATTGTAATTGTGCTCCCATTTGTTCAGCAATCGATTTGAATCGATTTGAAAATAATTCAAGCTCTATGGAAGATGTCCATGATTTAGCTGGAACTGAATGTTTGATCTTGGAAAGGTAAAGGTCCCCGTTCTGTTGAACTACTCCACTCCAACCACTTTCTATAAATACGGTGGCCTGGTTACTGTAAATCGTTTTTGGACCTAATAATTTTTCTTTGGGCTTTATTGCATTCCAGGATACAGAATCTAATGTAATGTCTGTTGTTTTTTTTCCCTTCAAAGTCAAGGGATAAGTTTTTATGGTGGAAGAAACAGGTTGGACTGAAATTGAGATACTTTCTACTTCTATAGTTTGATGTAACGTAGTACGATGGATTTTAAAGTAAGCTTTATTAAAAGCTTCCTCAGGATTTATTATTTCATTCCACTCAATCGTTATCGTCTGTGTCTGCCCAAGATATTTAAGGTATATTTTTTTTGAGGTAATATTCAACAAAGAGGGATCCAAATCTGATAATTCGTTTTTCGCTTCTTCAAATAAAGCACCATACCAATCTTGAAGCATAGACTGGCATTGTTCTAAGGGTTCATTGACTTGTCTTATTTTTAAAGATTGTCGTGAGGTGTTAGCAATGCCATAAGCACTTAAGATACCAGCGTATTTAGGAATCAATATATTTTTTATACCCAGTATTTCTGATATGTTGCAAGCATGCAATCCTCCTGCCCCACCAAAGACCAGTAGCGTATACAATCCGGGATTATATCCCTGGCCCAGGGATATTTTTCTAATCGCTTCTGCCATGGTTTCATTTGCTATTTGCTCGATGCCGGATAATATGTGCACACATTGTTCAATCCTTTTATTAATCTTAGCTTTCTTTAATAGTGCTTTGAATTTATTTTCTGCAGCTTCTCGGTATATCGGAATATTAAAAGCATGATCTACCAATTTTCCCTGGAGTAATTGTAAATCAGTAAGTGTGAATGGACCACCATATCCGTAACAGGCAGGACCAGGAAAAGCCCCGGCGCTTTCAGGTCCTACAATAAACTTACCATGTTTAAAATCGATAATACTGCCGCCTCCCGCTGCTACGGTTTCTATTTCATAAGAAGGTGAAGAAATTTCTGTAGATCCAATCCTTGAGCGAAATCTAAGGTTTCCCTGACCATCTATCCTGGCGGAATCCGTACTGGTTCCTCCCATATCTATCGTGATCAGGTGTTTGATCTTATATGCAATACTTATCCGTTCAGCAGCTTTGACTCCGCCGGCCGGACCACTTAATAAAGCATCTTTCGAATAAAATACATTAGATGGTTTAATTAGTCCTGCTGAAGTGATCAGGTATAGTGATTTTACTTTCTGTTGGATTGAAGAAGTAAAATGCTTCATGATTGGATTTAAGTATGCGTTGCATACGGTGGTCTCACTCCTCGGCAGAATATGAATAGACGGGTGTAATTCATGAGAACAGGAGACATCGGTATATCCATGCCCGGTTAGATATTGTTTTAATTGAAATTCGTGTTCAGGATTTTTATATGAATGTAAAAATGAGATGGCAATGGGAATGTTTTTGGACCTTGGTAATTTTGAAAGAATATGGTTTAGTTCAATTTCATCGAGAGGAATTCTGATCCTTCCCTGAGCATCTAAACGCGCTGTACTTTCAAGCACCTTAAAATAATATCGATCCGGTTCAGGGATTTGTAACTGAAATAAGGATGGTCTTTGTTGAGTCTTGATATATAATAAATCTTTGAAGCCTTTATTAGTGATCCAGATACACGGCACCCCTTTATGTTCCAGCATGACATTGGTACCTCTCGTAGTACCTACACGCAATTCAATATTGTCCAGCGATTGCATTACCGGAATACCTGAAAGGAGATGAGCTGCAAGCACAGGAGCTTCAGCATGTATACCAAACTCAATGCTCTTGCCAATTACTAGTTGCATTGGCTTATCAAAAATTACCTGAGTATAATCCTGATCGAATGTTTTAACCCTGTTGTTTTTTTCTCCTGTGTAAGCAAAGCAGCCATCCAATACGTTTGGATGTGGTAATGTCCAATTGTGTTTTAACCTCCAGGTATAGTCATCTATCTTGTTTAATACGATAGCTCGAAGTCTTCCTGTGCTTAGCAATTTAACCGTCGAGATCTTTCCGTCAGTTTCCATGTAGCCATCACAGTAGGAACCTCCTACGTCAACCCCGACCACCAATTTGCTACCTATTTTCATTTGATGACCCCAATGGACAATAAGACCAGGTTATATCTTTTTGAATTGAGTAGTTGAAAGTTATTATTCATTTTTTTTATAAATGATGGTATTGTACAATTTGGATATCATTTCATAGTTTTTACTCCGCAGATACACAGACAATTCAGAATCGAGGACCTGTTGTACATTTCCAGCTTTTGATTCAATAAGGATAAAGCGGGGTTTAATCCTTTCCCAATCGTTGGACTGGATAATGTAGAAATCAAAACCTTCGGTATCAATATTGATGAAATCAACGATAGGTGGTATGGATTGATCCTGAAGAGCCAGCGCCAGAGTTGTCGTAGGGACTATTTCAGTTCGTAATAATTTATAATTTCCTGCAATCAATTCCTCCGCCATTTCGGGAGAAAACGTATTCATGGCAGGGTCATCAAAATAATAATACTTCAATTCCTGCTGCTTGATATTAAGTCCCATATTCAGGTTAATATCCCTTTTACGGTGTTTTAAAAATGATCTGTACAGTTCAGGATTAGGCTCGATATTAATACCGGACCATCCTCTTTTATAAAAATAACAGGTATTTGAATAGCGGTATGGATGATGAGCACCCACATCGATATAAAATCCTTTAGTTCTTGTTCCGATCATCCTATCCAGTAATATATCCTCTCCCTCCTGTGAATAAATCCGGGTGCCGACACTTTCAAAAAAATTTATTTGCAATGGTTTGATATATTGCTGATATATATGGTGTGGTAAGATGGCTTTAAGTTTCATGGTCTGATTTTACTTAGTAACCGATGGAGGTGATAGTTGATTTTATTCCATACAGTCCCTTTATATTCGTAAATATGTTCAAAAGTATAGACATCTGCAAGTCTGTCGATGCTCTCGTCAGTGGGAGGTACAAAAGGAGCGGACAAATCCTCTGCTTCCAGAATCAGGTGTTTTAATATTATGTTGGTGTGAGTACCTCCCCCAAATCCAATATTTTTTACCAGATTTTTTTGTGGCGTTAGTGCTATACCATCTGATTTCCAGATGGTATAAATCCATTGAAAGTCCCAGGTATTATGGATAAAGCTGTTGGAAGCGTATTGATTAAACTTTTTGGTCCAATATTTTTTTTCTGAAGGATCATCAAAGAGATTGTTAAATGAAATGGAATCTTTAAAATAATCCCAATGACTTAAATTTAAATCATACTGTTGCCACGCTCTTCTCCAGGTGGCCCATCCCCAAATATGGGCATATTTTGAATAGTAATAAGAGCCAGTCCCCCGAAGTAGTCCATGTTGAAAATTGTTTCCAGAAATATGAAATATATTAGAATGGTTTTTATATTTTAAAAGCAGATCCTGACAGAAGTAAAAAAAGCTGGCTATTGGCAGACAATCATCTTCTAATATGATCCCGGATTCCACCTGCTCAAAAAACCAACTGATGGCGCCACTTACAGCAAGTTTGCATCCAAGATGTTCGGTCCTGAACAGATAATTTACTTCACATGGCCAGTCTATGTTGGAAACAATTTTTCTTACCTGGGCACAAGATATTTCTTCTTCATGTTTGTCCGGTCTGGCAGCATCCGTAGCAATGAATAGTTTTGTTGGTCTTACTTCCTTTAACTTATTGAAAACAAGCTGGGTCGTGGAGGGACGGTTGAAAACTAAAAGAAGTACAGGTGTTTCGAGCATAAAGCGTGAGGGTAATATATGTTTAATTTTAATAGATTATTTTGTTGTGTAATTTAAAATTGTATCTATTTCTAAAAACCCGTTCCTGGTTTGAATGGTATTTTATCTAAATATAGAAATATTTCATTTTCAAAGTCAATCAAGGCGTTTTTACATGGGCTTAAAAATATTATAACTTGATTCGGCTTGGGAATGGATTTAAAAGATTTAAAATGAAACTTATCCTCAAATGAAAGTAGTCCATGTAAGTGCTTTGCACCTGGGTGGTGCCGCCAATGCCGCTGAAAGACTGCATCAAGGGTTGCTTCAATCAGGTGTGGAGTCTGTTTTTGTAACGAAGTTTAAGCACAACAGTAAAAGGAAGAATCATCTTTCGTATATGGAACATAGATCTATCCGGCATTTCATAAACGCCGGGTTAGAACGTTACCTGTTTAAAAATATTTTTCCTCCGCTACGGGGTTATACCAAGGATACGGTTTTGTTTACTTCACCACATTCGCTTTATCATCCGGAGATTTTAAAAGTAATTGAGGAATCGGATATAGTGCACTTACATTGGATTTCTCATTTTGTGGATTACGAATCATTTTTTAAACGAATTAATAAACCGGTCGTATGGACCCTGCACGATATGAATCCTTTCACCGGGGGATGTCATTATAGTGGAGATTGTACCAAATATGAGACAACGTGTACAGAGTGTCCTCAAATTATAGATACAAAGCAACCCATGGCCGCCAATAATTATTTTGAATATAAAGTTGCTGCATTGAAATCTTCTAAAAACCTGGCAATCGTAACACCATCAACCTGGTTATTGAACCTCTCAAAAAAAAGTTTTTTATTTAAGGATTTTCCACACTACCATATTCGTCATGGATTCAATACAGCGATTTTTACTTTATTGGATAGACAAGTATGCAGGAAGAAATGGGGAATACCAGAAAATAAAATCAATTTGTTATTTGTGGTTCATTCCTCCACTGCAAAAATGAAAGGATTTGATATGTTGATCCAGGCACTCGATTTAATTCCAGGGGACAGGCTACATCTCACAATAGCGGGTAAACAAATGGATACCTTCCAAAGTAACCATATAAGTTATACCTCGTTTGGTTATGTCCAGGATGAAGAAATATTGGCAGAGATTTATAATACCGGTGATTTATTCATTACACCTTCTTTAAGAGATAATCTTCCAAATACGGTAGGAGAATCTTTATTATGTGGTACTCCAGTGCTTTGTTTTAATATTGGAGGCCTCTCTGAAATGATTACTCCCGGTATAAATGGTTTGTTTGCAAGTGGATTGGATGCTCAGAGCCTGGCAAATGCAATTCTCCATTTCATAAATGAACCAGGTCAATTCGACCGTAATAAAATTCATGAAGAAGCAAAGAGGGTATATGATCTAAACCGGAGTACTAGGCAATATGTCGATTTGTATCGAGCGTTGTTGAATAGAGATTGATTTTTAATATGGAATTAGTTTTCCACAGGACAAATTTTAAGGGTATTATCAAATGACTACGCATGGTTTCAAACCAGCCAAATTCTCTTGATAAGATTCTCCATCGTTCGAGTAAAGCTGATTTCCTTCTCCTGGATGAGAGCCCTCCTGCCTGAAAATTACATACCGTAATTCCCAGATACTTCGTATTTCGGGATTGTTTAATACTTCGAATAACCCAATCCAGGTCTGCTGCAATTTTATAATTGAGGTCATACTTTGCCGCTACGGATGATTTTACAAATAATGCCTGATGACAAACCACCATCCCATTTTTAAAACTTCTTAAATCCAGGGTAGTTGGTAGTACTTTATGTCTCGGACTTTTGTAGCTACCATCTTCATGTACAAAGATGGCATCTCCATATAATATATCTGCCCTGGAATGTTGAGTATAAGCATAGGAAACTACCTGAGCATGATGGAAAACATCTCCTGCATTAAGAAAAAGAATGTACTCACCTTTAGCCATTCGCATGCCTTTGTTCATGGCATCATACAAACCCTGATCCTTTTCACTTATCCAGTCTGTAATGACATCTAGATGATCATGAATTACCGTTTTAGTGGTGTCCGAGGAATCTCCATCTACAAGGATTAATTGTATATAGTCACATTGCTGATCCCGGATGCTTTGAAGCGTTCTGATAAGATTGTTACAATCATTGAGACATACTGTAATAATGCTTAGCCAGGGATTAGACCGTTCTGTCATTTCGGGATTATAGCTTTTTTGGTTTTGGTTTAGAAAAACGAAACGATAGTGTTGTTATTTCTAATTTAATATCATGGGTTTCGGAATGGAATAATGTTATCATTTCTTTCATCCATAAGGTCATGTGCGTCTGAAGATAAGAAGGTCGGAATTGCACGATATTTTTCATCATTAAGATTCTGACAAGATAGGATTTATTGATAAGACTGGATTTAAAAATATCATTGGCTTTTTTTGGATTGGGTCTATGGTGTAGTTTGAATGTATGACTATGATGATAAGAGAAGTGATTAAAGTAAAGTACTTGTACACAGAAAGGATGGTTGACATTTAATGCTTCTGTATTGTTTAATTCATATTATTGTTTTTGATAATTTGATTACCTTTACGGCTTGCAAATATGATAAGGTCATTTAATCCATTCTGTTATCTTGATCTTTATAATAGCCGGATAGATTAATATTGCCAATCCAGCAATTCAAATGGGTCAAATCCGAAAACAAACTATTTATTCTTCGCTTATCATCTATGCTGGATTTATACTCGGAGCCATCAACTTATTGATTTTATTTCCGCGGTTTTT
>JBDTUE010000175.1:0-8965 GCA_040007895.1 Saprospiraceae bacterium
CGATTTTTAAATAGCAAAGAAGAAAAATGGTTAGACCTAGTCACTCAAAACCCGGCTGCGTCATATGATGATATCAAGATTAGTCTTTGGAATCCCAGTCAGCAATCTTTGTGTGTACAATCATTAAAAGTCTATGCCGAGTAATCGTTTTCCATCAAAAGGAATCACAACACTTGTAGATCTGGCATTTTCATTTTTACTTGGTCTTGCGTTCACCCAACTGGTCGTAGGGCTCGACAAACTCAATCCAACTTTTACTTCATGGTTACTCGTACAGGGAAGTGATTATTCCTACCATTATCTGGCATGGGAATATTTCAAGGATACTCCATGGCACTGGCCGCTCGGTAGATTAGAGGGGTTTGCTTACCCGATGTACAATAGCATTATGTATACCGATTCTATCCCGGTGATGGCATTGTTTTTTAAGTGTTTTAGATCTTTCCTCTCTAACGATTTTCAATACTTCGGTATCTGGTTTGCTTCCTGTTATATTCTGAATACATTTTTTGGAATACAAATCCTGAAACAAATTGGTTGGTCACGATTTATGCGTTGGTTGATTGCTCCGTTTTTTACAGGGGCTACAGTTCTTGTCGTTCGATTTGGACATCCGGCATTGTGTGCGCAGTGGTTGATTTTATGGGCATTGTTTATTTACCTGAAAAGGAATGATTGGAATCTTCAAAGGATAAATTGGCAACTGGGTATGCTTACTTTTCTTACCAGCCTTATTCATCCTTACCTCATGTTTATGATTTTAGGTGTAGGAGCCTCTGTATTATTTCAATTGAAATACGAACATAAGATTACCACAGGAAATATGTTGTTAAAAATTGTAGCCATGTTGATGCTGGTGCTTATTGGTTGGTATAGTTGCGGTGCGTTTTTATTCGAAGGTAAACTTTCAGAGGGATTGGGAGAGTTTTCTGCTAACCTCAACACATTCATCAATGCTTGGAACGTAGGTCGACTGGGCATGAGATTTGATTATCTCGGCCCTGGGCAAGGAGAAGGTTTAGCTTATTTGGGCTTAGGTATCATCTTGTTGATTGTCTTGTTATCCTTTTATTATTTTAAAAACAAATTTGTTTATAGAAAAGTAATCGCTGATCGGGTTTCCGATAAAAAGAAGAATTGGTTTTTTATTTCGAGCATAATATTTTTTGTATTTGCTTTAAGTCCCAAATGGTCCCTGGGTCATTATCTTTTAATTGATTGGCACTACAACGATTATATCTCGCGCACATTCAGAGGTACCGGGCGATTCATCTGGCCATTGTATTATTTTATTTTGTATTGGGTATTCAGGAGATTGTATCGTTGTGGATTTCAGCCTTCGATATTGGTGGTAGTTGTTATAGCTGCATTGGCAATTCAATGGATGGATTTGAGTCCTTTATGGAAAAGACAACCATACATTGATGAAGCGCGCAATCATCTTCCCTATATTGATCAACTACAATATCTGTTTTCAATTTCCGAGAAAGTAATAGCATATCCTCCCTATCATGGGACTATTGCAGATTTTGGAGATTATATTTATCTGGCAGATATAGCACAACGATATCACAAACCAATCTCTACAGGTTATTCTGCAAGATATCCGATTGAAATAGGAGATGCATTTAGAGACAGCCTTGCAGACCTGGCTAATTATTTTAATAAAAACCCACATGATGTATTGATATCGTCTGTAGATTCATTAGCCTTTCATAAAAAATTGCTTAAAATCGTTGGCGGTCAATCCTATGAGTTTGAACGATACAGGGTATTTGTTCCTTCTACGCTGACTCCCATCATCCAAACAGGAATCATAGATTCGATAAACCTGAACACGATTGAACATCAGCAGATTTACCCTTTACGGACCTACCTGATTGATCATGTCAATGACTATATCTTCGGAGTAATACAACAGGAAGGTACCGTTCATTTAAAAGAAGAATCCAGAGCTCACCTGAGATCATTGGGTGGTCATATTGATTCATTAAAATTTGGTAGCTCCTGGGCCTTTGTATTATATCACAATCAATTTTTGGTGGATCAATTATCAAATAGTAAACCGGTTAGAGATAGTTTTTCCATATCCTGTGATACCCAAGTATCAAAGATAAAATTGTATTCAGGAGCTTTTCTTGCCAATAATGAAAATAAATCTTCGATTAGTATGAATGGAATTGAATTTTCGTTTGGTAAAAGAGGTATCAATATCCTGGTTACAGATAGTTGTGGAAAAGTTATCGATAAAGTAAACGCAGATACTTATCTTTCCGATCTATACATTTATAGATAAAGATATTTTGTTCAAATAAATAATCGTTTTTTTATACAAAGCCATCCGTAAAATAGGTTGTTGGTACAAGCCTTTGAAGATATTCAATATCGTGAAAAATTATTACCCGGATCATAGCCATTTCTTTCAATTTCTTTACCTTACTTTCGATATGTGTTTTATAAATTAATTATGCGGAATGATAAAAATTAACGTAAACCTCAAGCCCGCTGACCTTTCTAATAAATTATCACAATTCTGGCAGCTATCGGCAGAGAAAATAAGGCTGATAGAAAATCATTATGATGCTTCAAAAGGATCGCCTGTATTTACCAGCCAGGGCAGATATACCACCAGGGGTTGGACGGAATGGACTCAGGGTTTTCAATATGGCTCAGCTATTTTACAATTTGATGCCACCGGTGATGAAAGTATCCTACAAGTAGCTAAACAACATACCATATCTAAAATGGCACCGCACATCAGCCATATCGGAGTGCATGACCATGGATTTAATAATGTCAGTACATATGGCAATTTATTAAGATTGATGAAAGAAGGCAAAATCCCATTTAATGAATGGGAAAAAAATTTTTATGAACTGGCATTGAAAATTTCCGGAGCTGTACAGGCCGCACGCTGGACCACCATCAAAACAGGTGGATTTATCCATTCATTTAACGGAGCACATTCATTATTTGTAGATACGATTCGTTCTTGCCGTGCAGTGACGATAAGTCATATGCTTGGTCATGTTTTTCAAGGTGAAGGGGATGTAAAAATTAATTTATTAGAACGGGCAATTCAACATATTCTCGCTACAGCTTCCTATTCCGTATTTTATGGAGAAGGAAGAGATACCTATGATATCTCTGGTCGTACAGCGCATGAAAGTGTATTTAATGTAAAGGATGGAAATTTTCGATGTCCCAATTCACAGCAGGGTTATTCGGGATTTACTACATGGACCCGGGGCTTGGCATGGGCTATGTGTGGCTTCGCTGAACAATTGGAATGGTTGGATACTACACATGAAGATGAATTTATTTCTTTAGGTGGAAAAGAAAGCCTTACTCAGACCATGTTAAAAGCGGCCATCGCCACATGTGATTTTTATATTGATCATACACCTATAGACGGAGTTCCTTATTGGGATACCGGGGCCCCTGATCTACATAAAATGGGAGATTATTTGAACCAAGCTTCAAACCCGTTTAATGATTATGAACCTGTTGATAGTTCCGCGGCTGCTATTGGGGCCCAGGGATTATTGAGACTGGGATCTTACCTTATATCAAAAGGTAAAAAGGAAGCTGGAAGTAAATATATCCAGACGGGTCTTACTGTGATCAGTACTTTATTAGATGCACCTTATCTTTCGATAGACAAAAATCATGAAGGTTTGCTGTTGCATTCTATTTATCATCGTCCGAATGGTTGGGATTATATACCGGCGGGTAGTAAAATACCGTATGGTGAGTCGAGTATGTGGGGTGATTACCATATTCGGGAGGTTTGTTTATACCTACAGCGTTTGATCAATGGTGATCCGTATTATACTTTTTTCAACGGAGTAAATTGAGTTTTAATATCAATGGAAGATTTATCTAAACTTTGTATTCATACGATTACGACCAAACCCTGGAGTATTGAAGAATCTGCAAAAAAGTTTTCGGCTCAGGGAGTTAAAGGCATTACAGTATGGCGTGATGCTTTGGCAGGAAGAGATATTAAGCAAACGGGACAAATGCTGAGAGATCATCAACTCGAAATAGTTTCCCTTTGTCGAGGTGGTTTTTTTCCAAGTGTAGATAGCACCAAAAGAAAATTGGCAATCGATGATAATCGCAAAGCAATAGAAGAAGCTCATAAACTGGGTACATCCTTGATCGTTTTGGTATGTGGAGCAGATCCGGGACAACCATTGGAGGAATCAAGAAAACAAATACAAGATGGTATTGAAGCAGTGATCCCCGATGCCAGTGCTGCAGGAGTTCGATTAGCGATAGAACCATTACATCCCGTGTATGCCGATACAAGATCAGCGATCAATACAATGACTCAGGCCAATGATATGGTTGAATCCATTCAATCTCCCTGGATAGGTGTAGCCATTGATGTATATCATCTTTGGTGGGATCCTTCTTTGGAAAAAGAAATCATACGTTGTGGGACAAATAATTCCATTTTTGCTTTTCATGTTTGTGACTGGAAATCGCCAACATTAGATGTGCTTAACGACAGAGGTCTGATGGGCGAAGGTTGTATACCTATAAAAAAAATAAGATCCTGGGTAGAGGAAGCAGGGTTTAGTGGATTCAATGAAGTGGAAATATTTTCTACTGAATATTGGAAACAGGATCAGGATGCTTTTCTTCAAAAAATTATCTCATCATATACATTACATGTTTAAAAATAATCTTGCATGAAAATACACACCATAGGAATCATTATGAACGGGGTGACCGGTCGAATGGGTACCAATCAACATTTACTCCGCTCCATAGCTGAAATAATAAAGCAAGGCGGTGTCAAACTGAGCCCAGGCGAAGTCATCATGCCTGATCCAATCCTGATTGGAAGAGATGAAAACAAATTAAATAAACTTTGTGCTCTTACCGGTATTACTAAATGGAGTACCGATCTCGATAGTGCTTTAAGTGATCCAAACAATATTATTTATTTTGATGCACAGACTACTGGCAGAAGAGCAGATGCGGTGCGCAAAGCTATCCAGGCCGGTAAACATATTTATTGCGAAAAACCAATTGCAGTAAGTACCGAAGTGGCATTGGAGCTGTATAATTTATGTACTAAAGCCAAACTAAAAAATGGGGTAGTGCAGGATAAATTATGGTTGCCAGGCATCAAAAAAATCAAACGACTTATTCAACAGGATTTTTTTGGAGAGATACTTTCTGTGCGCGGTGAGTTTGGATACTGGGTGTTTGAAGGGGATACTATTCCGGCGCAACGTCCTTCATGGAATTACCGTAAAGAAGATGATGGCGGAATCATCGTAGATATGTTGTGTCATTGGCGTTATGTACTGGATGATGTTTTTGGAAAAGTAAAATCAGTCTCCTGTTTTGGTGCAACACACATACCTAAGAGAATTGATGAAAACGGCAGAGCTTATAAATGTACCGCTGACGATGCGGCTTATGCAACTTTTGAATTAGATAACGGGATTATAGCCCAGTTTAATTCTTCCTGGACAGTACGGGTAAGGCGGGATGATTTACTTACACTTCAAGTGGATGGCGTCAAAGGATCAGCAGTAGCCGGCCTTCGCGAATGTTATACTCAACATTATGGCAATACACCAAAACCTGTTTGGAATCCTGATATAGCTCAACCAATCAATTTTTTTGAAGGCTGGTCCAAAGTACCTGAACAGGAATTTCATGATAATGCATTTAAAGTGCAATGGGAATTATTTTTAAAACACGTGGTAAAAGATGAACCATTTCCATGGGATCTTAAGGAGGGAGCCAAAGGAGTTCAGTTAGCGGAGAAGGGTTTAGAAAGTTGGGCTAAACGATGTTGGATTGATATCCCAGAACTATAATCCGCAAAAACCGTAGCGGCGGGCTTTAGCCGCTGACCATTTATTTCAAAGAAAATAAATGCATGATTTTAAATCAACGAATGAGATGAGCATGGCAATTCGTATTCAAAATTAATAATCAATGAAAAAAGTAGCGTTAGTCACAGGAGGCAGCAGAGGTATTGGACTTGGTATCGTAAAACAACTGGCTATGCAAGGATTCGATCTTGCAATAAATGGAATGCGGGCGGAAGCAGAAGTAGCTGATGTGATTGAAAATATTAAATCAATGGGAGTTGATGTTATTTATTGCAAAGGAAATGTCGCATTGACTGCAGACCGGAAAAACATAATTGAAAAAATAAAAGAACACTATCATCATTTAAACATATTGGTCAATAATGCAGGTATGGCACCCAGGGAGCGAAGAGATATATTATCTACCACGGAAGAAAGTTTTGATGAAGTCCTCTCCACCAATCTGAAAGGAACTTATTTTTTGACACAGGATGCAGCTAACTGGATGATTGAGCAAAAACAAATGGATGACACGTTTTCTGGAAGCATTATTAATATCTCTTCTATTTCAGCCACGGTAGCATCCGTCAACCGGGGAGAATATTGTATCTCTAAAGCCGGAATTGGAATGATTACTCAACTTTTTGCAGTTCGGTTGGGAGAATTCAATATACCGGTATATGAAGTGAGACCCGGTATCATTCAATCGGATATGACTAAGGGAGTTCAGGCAAAGTATGATGCATTGATTGAAGGTGGCCTGACCATTCAGAAAAGATGGGGCTTTCCCGAGGATGTAGGTAAATGTGTTGGCGCTCTTGCAATGGGTAGTTTTCCGTATTCTACGGGGCAGATCTTTATGGTGGATGGGGGATTGACGATATCGAGATTATAAAATCCTATTAAGGGATATTACTTGACTATATAAACCAGGGCACCATGGGTATTTAAAGTCAATCAAGAATCCCTTGTTGTAAATTGATCTCCACGTATTTAAGCTCATAAAAGGAAACGGGGACTGTGCTTTGATTCAACTCCTTCAGAGTTGTAGACCATATTTTTTTATTACCCCGCATTGCATGCCATGAGGCAGGCAATGCGGGTTATTCATATTTAAGCCTTTCAGGCTTGTATTTGGAATTTGATTAGGAGTGAACTTGTTTTTGAATTGGAATAACTGATGAGACTAATTATTATGAATGTTGTGTAATAGTCGTCCCATCGGGAAAAGATTTTATGCATTATTTTATGGAGAAAAATAGCAAGTATTTGATATAATCCTGCAAGGATTTAATATTAATAACCCTGCATGCAATGCGGGGTTATTAATAACTAAGTCTGCAACCACGGAGTGGTTGAATTTATAAATAATTGATATTTTTATTTGACATGACTTTTCTTTTATTCTTCTTTGTCCATTTTTATAAAATGATGTGCCGCTTGTTTTCTTATCTATTTTATAAATATGCATTTTACGTCAATAGAGTAAATGGATGAGACATAGCTCTCTTACCGAATTCTGGTCAGCATACTACTTCGGGGTGATCGAATTACTTCAAAGCATTTACAACCCTTTGAGTATTCCAAAACGCCTGGTAATCACATATTTTTTCCCCGTGGAATTTCCAGATATGAACCCATTCGGATTCAAAATTATTTCCTGTATGATTAGCAAGATCTTTAAAAAATCCTTTTACAATCACGGTGTCATCATCCGCAAAGAATTCCTTCGGAACAAATTCCGTGTATGTTACTTCAGCCGCCATTTCTATTACAAAGCTGGTGACTTCGTTTTTACCAATCCGCAATTTGGTATGTGGGATTTCGGCAGTAAAAGGAGGTTCCCATCGTATATCGTTTGTCAAAGCATCTAAGACTCCTGGCAGGTTTTTCCCACCAACATTAGCATATAACTGTTGAATGGTTTGAATGTTTTTTTCTTTTTCCATTTTTTTGAATTAATAAGTATACGCACTTTCTTTCATTTCGGTTTTTCAGTTTTAATTTAGTTTTTCGGTTCATGTAGCTTTCACTAATAGTAGAATCCCCTTATGTGTTTTCATTCTTTAATGAGTAGTCATTCCAATTATCTTTTCTAACTTGATTCAAATATTCAATATGCCAGCTTTTAAAATATCTACAGAACAATATAAAGTCACCGCCACCGGTTTCTTTAGTCTTTTTTCGCTGGTAGGTATTATGTTTTATGGCTTGCCATTTTTCTTTGATTTTTGGGTCAAAGAATTTGGATGGTCGAGGGCAACGGTCACTTCAGGGAATGTGATTGGAAGAATTATAGTAGGGCCTTTATTAGGATTTGCAGCGGGATGGTTTATTGATAAGTTTGGACCCAGGAGATTGATGTTGTTCGGAATTACTGTTGCTGGTATAGCAGTTGTAGGGCTGGGTAACATGACTTCATTATGGCAATTTTATTTTTTTTATTTTTTGATTGCAGTAGGTTATATGTGCGGTGGTCCGCTTCCCAACCAGGTATTGATCTCCCGGTGGTTTGAAACGGCAAGAGGTAAAGCAATGGGTATAGCTTATCTGGGCATCGGTATAGGCGGCATGCTGGTGCCTCATATTGCTCAGTGGTTAAATGGTTCATTAGGTTGGCATGGCTCATTAATGGTTTTGGGGGCGCTTATGATTGTGATTGGTTTACCCATGGCGTTGATTGTAAAAGAAAACCCACCTGGTTTATTAAATCCTTCGAAAGTAAATGAACCTAAAATCCAATTGTCAGAGGTGCTCAAAAGCAAATCATTTTATTTATTAGCTATTGGAAGCATGTGTTCCATTGGTGCTGTATCAGGTCTTAGCCAAAATCTCAAATTATTTTTAAGTCTTGATTTAAATTATTCTCAGAGTCAATCAGCCACTGTCATTTCATTTGTTTTAGGATCCAGTATCATTGGCCGTTTATTGATGGGGTGGTTGGCAGATAGGTATTCCAAGAAATACGTGATGATCCTGATTTATTCTCTCGTGACCATTGCGATTTTGTTATTGTTATTTACACATACGGTGACGGTCATTTATTTATTTGCATTCATTTTTGGAATAGGTTTAGGTGGCGATTATATGATTATTCCTTTGATGGCTGCAGAATTGTTTGG
>JBDTUE010000176.1:0-8934 GCA_040007895.1 Saprospiraceae bacterium
GCATTAAGCACGGGATGATCAATACTCCTTGGAAGTGCAGGGTCAGAATCACCCAAAATCTTTATTTCTCTTAAACCCGAATCTGTAGCTTTACATCGAATATAACCAATGGGAGAATGAAATGAACTGGAATAAAGAACTTCCTCTTTCATTTCTTTTGATGTTTTTTAATCAATTCATCCAGCACATCTTGCCAGGATGAATCTTTAGCTTGAAGTAGTACCAATAGATGATAGATCATATCACTTGCCTCATAGACTAATGCATTCGTATTATCGGACTGAGCCTCGAGTATAGTTTCTACTGCCTCCTCACCTACTTTTTGAGCTATTTTTTGAACACCGGATTCAAAAAGAGACGTTGTGTATGAACCGGGCCTGGGGTTGTTTTTACGATCTATGATCAGCCCTTCCAGTTCTTTCATAAAATCTACTTGTTTGTTTTCTTCCTGAAAACAAGTATCATATCCTTCATGACAGGTAGGCCCGTGAGGTATTACTTTAATCAACAGGGTATCATTGTCGCAATCTGTTGCTATTGAAATGAGAGAAAGAAAATGACCACTGGTTTCTCCTTTGGTCCATAGTCTTTGTTTACTTCGGCTATAAAATGTGACCTGTTTCGTTGATTGAGTCTGACTCAATGCTTCTTGATTCATATAACCCAACATCAGGACTTTATTAGTAGCGTCATCCTGAATAATGACAGGAATCAAACCACTGTCTGCATCAAATTTTAAATTACTGAGATTGGATTTCATTCTTAGTTAAACAAAAAATTATTTCAAATAGTAGTATGTTCATCATATATCACTGCGGTACCTGTCATAGAGACCATCAACATGGATCCTTTACCTAAAGTTTCATAATCAAAATCGACACCAATCACTGCATTGGCACCCATAGCCATAGCCGAAGAGACTAATTCTGATTCGGCAATTCTTTTTGCTTCTTTCAGGACCCGCTCATAAGATCCTGACCTTCCTCCAATGACATCGCGAATAGCAGCGCTAATGTCTTTAAAAATATTAGCTCCAAGGATTGCATCTCCGGCTACCAGACCCAGGTAATGTTTGATTTTATGACCTTCAATAGAATTCGTAGTCGTTAGTAACATATCGAATATTTAAGCATTTTATTTTGAATCAACAAGCCCGGTGTCATTTCGGTTCTCCAGATATAAAGTACCAATGATAAGACAGACCGTTGCCACACCAATTGGATACCATAAACCTGATAAATAATTACTGCCGGGAAAACTACTTATCAACGTAGCAATAAAAGGTACTAATCCGCCAAAAACCCCATTACCTACATGATATGGCAAGGACATAGACGTATACCTGATCCTGGTTGGAAACAATTCGACCAGGAAAGCAGCAATTGGGCCATACACCATAGTGACATACAGGATCTGTAAAAAAACAAGGAATACAAACATCCAGAATATGCGGTCTGGCATTATTCTATCCGTAAAGATGGTCTTGCCATCTGCCAACATACCCCTTGCCGGATCTTTAATTAATGTATCCACTTTCGTCGCTGTATATTTATATCCATTCACTGTAATGACTGCACTGGGATGATAAAATAGTGAATCGCCAATTTCGCTGATTGCCCTTCGCATCGGCAATGGAGTACTTACACTCACTTTATCCTGTAATAAATCCTGATATCCATGGCTGTAAAAATATTTATAGATCGGACGATACGTCAATATTGCACACAACATGCCGGCCATCATAATCCATTTTCTTCCAACCCGATCGCTGAGCCAACCCCAAAAAATAAAGAAAGGAGTAGCCAGAGCAATTGCTATGATCAGGATATATCTGCTTTGATTAAAATCAAGTTTACAAGTATTCTCAAGGAATGATTGTGCATAAAACTGACCTGTATACCAAACGACTCCCTGACCCATCACCGCGCCGAATAAAGCCAACAAAACCATTTTAAAATTCAGTTTATGACTAAAACTTTCTTTAATTGGGTTGACGGAAATTCCGCCTTCATCTTTTATTTTTGAAAAAGCCGGCGACTCATGCATTTTTAACCGGATGTATAAAGAGATGAGGACTAAAATGATCGAAACCAAAAATGGAATTCTCCATCCCCAGTCATTAAATTTTACTATACCCAACATATACCTGGTATATACAATGACTCCTAATGAAAGGAATAGACCCAATGTCGCTGTTGTTTGTATCCAACTGGTATATAACCCTCTTTTGCCTACCGGAGCATGTTCCGCCACATAGGTAGCGGCACCTCCGTATTCACCACCCAGGGCCAAACCCTGAATTAATCTTAATATCAACACAGCAATCGGTGATCCATAACCCCATGAATCAAATCCGGGAATCAATCCAATCAAAAAAGTAGAAAGCCCCATCAATACTAACGTCACCAGGAAAGTATATTTTCTCCCAACCAGATCACCAATCCGGCCAAACACAAGGGCACCAAATGGCCTTACTAAAAATCCGGCAGCAAAGATCGCCAGCGTATTGATCAGTGCACTGGCTCCCGCATCCGGTGGAAATAATTTTTTACCAATCAAAACAGCAAGACTTCCGAAAATATAAAAGTCATACCATTCGATAAGAGTACCTACGGATGAGGCAGCGATCACTTTGGGAATACTATACTTCAATCTTATTATATTTTAGATCAGAAAGATAATGAATAAAATGAAAGGGAATAAACCGGACTGGCTCTACAACCGGATGGGAATATGCTTTTCTTTTAAGTATGCTTTTAATGCAGCAATTTCGATTTCTTTATAATGAAAAATACTGGCTGCAAGAGCTGCGTCCGCTTTACCTATATTAAAAATATCTACAAAATGCTCCATAGTTCCAGCTCCTCCGGAGGCTATCACCGGAATAGACAATGCTTCGGAAATGGTTCGGGTCGCATCCACTGCAAAACCTGTCTTAGCTCCGTCGTGATTCATGGAGGTAAATAATATTTCACCGGCACCACGATCCTCTGCTTCCTTCACCCAATCAAACATAAAGATTCCCGTTGCGACCCTTCCGCCTTTGACATATACCTGCCAACCTTCAGGATCGGACCTGCCATCTACTGCAAGTACGACAAACTGGCTTCCAAACTCAAGTGCCAATTGATTGATCAGCGAAGGTGATGCTACCGCTGCAGAATTGACAGATATTTTATCAGCACCTGACTCTAATAATACTCTTGCATCTTCTACTGAGGATACTCCTCCCCCGATCGTAAAAGGAATATTAATATGTTTAGCTATGGATTTTGCTAAAGAAGATAATGTTTTCCTTTTTTCATGACTTGCAGTGATATCCAGGAATACTAATTCATCGATGCCTTGTTCGCTATAAATTTTACCAAGCTCTACCGGATCACCGGCATCCCTCAATTCAAGAAAGTTGATTCCTTTGACGGTGCGACCATCTTTGATATCGAGACAAGCTATAATTCGTTTGGCTAACATGAAATAATAATTAAATCGTTTGGAACTGAATAAGATCTTTAATAAGGATTTTATTTTCGTAAATAGCTTTCCCTACAATTGTACCGTGACATGAAATTTCTTTTAGCTGATGCAAATCATCCAGGTGATGTACTCCCCCGCTTGCTATTACATTTAAATCAGGGTATCGATCGATTAATGATTTATACAAATCCAAGTTCGTGCCCTGCAACATACCGTCTTTGGAAATATCGGTACAAGTCAGATATTGAAGACCGTGATTCAAAAACCGGTCAACAAGTTCAAAAATATGAATGCCGGTAGTCTCTTTCCATGCATGAGCAGCCAAAAGCATATTTCTTACATCTGCTGCAAAAATGAGTCGCTCGTATCCGTATTTTAATAACCACACTTCGAAGGTTTCAGGATCGTTTACTGCCTTACTTCCAATATTAGCTTGCGAAGCTCCACATTCAAATACTACCCGGAGATCATCTTCAGATTGAATGCCTCCTCCTGTATCAATAATAAGATTAGTGTGATTACTCAATCGCTCAAGCACTTTAAATTGAGTGACTTTTTTATTTCGCGCACCATCAAGATCCACCAGGTGAAGATGAGTAAGCCCGGCATCTTCATATTGCTTAGCCATATCCAAAGGATCTGCGTTATATTCTTTCACCCGGTCGAAATCTCCTTCGCTGAGTCGGACACATTTGCCATCGATCAAATCAATTGCCGGATATATTATCATTACAGGTTTAGTAATTGGTTAATGGATGCAGGTTATAACTTTAAAAAGGATTCAAGAATTTTAAGCCCGACGGGACCTGATTTTTCAACGTGAAACTGTGTTGCAAAAAAATTATTTTTTTCAATAATAGCACTGAAGGGAACTTCATAGTTACATTGAGCTATCGTATATGGATTGATGGTTGCATAATAACTATGTACGAAATAAACATACTGTCCATTCAAGACAGAAGGTATCCAGGATGAATGATCAAATACAATCTGGTTCCATCCCATGTGCGGAACTTTAAATGAACCGTTGCCTGTTGAAAACTTTTTTACCATCGCCGGTAATATATTCAGGCATGTCGTATCATTTTCTTCAGAGTGTGTACATAATAATTGTAATCCAAGGCAAATGCCCAAAACCGGTTGTGTTAGTGATGGAATCAAACGATCAAAACCAAATGACCTTAAAAATGCCATCGTAGTAGATGCTTCTCCCACACCCGGGAAAAGGACTTTATCTGCTTTGGTAATGACATCAGGATCCCGGGTAAGGACAGCATCGACATCATACCGTTCAAGCGCATACATCACAGACTGTACATTGCCGGCATTATAATCGATGACTGCTATTTTTTGTTTCATTTTTAAAATTTATAAAATCCCTTTTGTAGAGGGCAATAAATTGGAATCCGGATTTCTTTGTTTGGCCAACTTAATACATTTAGCAAATGCTTTAAATATCGATTCTATCTTGTGATGTTCATTTTCCCCTCTGCATCGTACATGGAGGTTAGATTTAGAAGCATCACTGAAAGATTTAAAAAAATGATAAAACATCTCGGTTGGCATCTCACCGATACGTTCACGTTTGAATTCTGCCTCCCAAACCAACCATGCTCTCCCTCCAAAGTCAATCAATACTTCGGCATCTGCTTCATCCATGGGTAAATGAAACGCATACCGCTCCATACCTTTTTTATCGCCTAACGCTTTAAGTATCGCTTCTCCGAGTGCAATGCCGGTATCTTCAATACTATGGTGTTCATCGATGTGCAGATCTCCTTTGCACTGAAGAAATATATCACATTCTGCATGACGAGCAATCTGGTCAAGCATATGATCAAAAAAACCAAGGCCGGTATGTATCTCGCTCTTTCCAGTTCCATCAAGGTCCAATTCAATATCTATTTTAGTTTCTTTGGTATACCT
The DNA here is from genome assembly GCA_040007895.1 of Saprospiraceae bacterium. Taxonomy (GTDB): domain Bacteria; phylum Bacteroidota; class Bacteroidia; order Chitinophagales; family Saprospiraceae; genus JADJLQ01. The sequence continues at coordinate 5,401 of JBDTUE010000176.1, forward strand.
CGAATGAATGACTCTACGAGAAGTCAACCGTAAATGTTCATAGATTTTTTTCCAGGAATTAGTTTTCAGGTCTATTGGTAATTCTTTTGTATCTAATGCTTCATTTAATACTATTGCCTTGCATCCAAGGTTAATTGCCAATTGAACATCAGTCAATCTGTCTCCAATCACATAACTTTCTTTTAAATTATATTCTTCAGAAAAATATTTTTGTAACATCGCTGTCCCTGGTTTCCTGCTATCCTTGCCCTCATGCTCGAAGGACCTGTCGATATGAATATCATCAAACTCAATACCTTCATTTTTTAAAGCCTGTAGCATTTTATTTTCAGCAGGCCAGAATTGATCTTCAGGAAACGAATCGGTTCCAAGTCCATCCTGGTTGGTTACCATCACCAAACTATAATCCAGATGATCAGCAATTTTCCCCAACCAGGTAAAAACTCCCGGGATAAATTCCAGTTTCTCCAAAGAATCTATTTGAAAATTATCCCTGGGCTCCACGATCAGTGTACCATCCCGGTCTATAAATAATATTTTCTTCATTCCTTATTCATTGAATTAAATGAAACCATTGCATCCCATAAAATCACGTTTTCAGATGGTGTACCAATTGTAATACGAAGACAACCTTCGCATCCCGCTTCTCTTGAGCGGTTTCTAACGACGATTCCTTTAGAGACGAGGGACTGATAGAGCTCATCAGCATGTTTTACTTTAACTAATAAAAAATTGGTGTCGGATGGAAATACATAGATGACTTCGTCGATTGAAGAAAGCTTTTCGATTAATTGTTTTTTTTCGTGAAGAATGGTATGTACTTCCCTGTTCATCTCCACTATATCATTCAATTTGTTGATTGCAAATTGTTGGGTCAGGCTGCTGATATTATAGGGTGCTTTTACTTTATTGAAATAAGAAATAATTTTAGCCGAGGAGAATGCCATACCAAGTCGTATAGCGGCCATGCCCCAGGCTTTCGACAAAGTCTGCATAATAATCAGGTTATCATAGTTTGACAATAGTGGCAAACAAGTATGATCCGGATTAAAATCAATATACGCTTCATCGATCACTACGATACCATTAAAGGATTCAATCAGTTTGATGATTCTGCTTTTTTCAATAAGATTTCCGGTAGGATTATTGGGGCTGCATAGAAATAAAACTTTCGTATTCTCGCCGATTTGATTCAATATATTTTCTATGTCCGGTTGATACGTTTCATTCAACCTGATTTTTTTTACAGTAATATCCGCAATATCTGCACTGACCTGGTACATACCATACGTGGGTGGCAATACAAGGATTTCATCTACACCTGGTCTGCAAAATATTCTGAAAATAAGGTCAATGACTTCATCGCTTCCATTGCCTAAAAAAATCTGATCCGATGGAATATGTTTTAATTTCCCGATAACCTGTTTTAATTCTTGCTGTAATGGGTCGGGATACCGGTTTACTTCATTCTCAAATGGATTCTCATTCGCATCAAGAAATACTTCTCCGTGTCCGCTGAATTCATGTCTTGCAGATGAATATGGTTTTAAATTCAGGATATTAGGTCGTATCAAAGATTCAATCTTCATTCTTGCTTTTTTATTTTTTCCAATCTTTTCGAGATCGCCAATTTATGAGCTATCAAATGTTCAGCTTCTGCCATGATTTCCACTATCGGACCTATTCCCTGTAATCCTTCAGCAGTTAATTTCTGGTAGGTTATTTTTTTAGTAAACGAATCCAGGTTGACTCCACTATAGGCTTTGGCATAAGCACTGGTCGGAAGCGTATGATTCGTTCCCGATGCATAATCGCCGACTGACTCAGGTGAATACGGGCCAATAAATATAGACCCGGCGTTATTAATCCGGTTAGCTATTTCATCTGCATTTGCATGATTGATGATTAAATGTTCAGGAGCATATGTGTTGATAAAATCAATTTGGTCATTTATTTTTTTCAGTATGATCACATGACTATGATTTAATGCGCCGCTTGCAAATGATTTTCTTGGTAATTCTTTCAATTGAATTTTTAGTTGTTCCTGAACCTTACCAGCTAATTCTTTTGAATCTGTTACAAGGACTACCTGGCTATCCGTCCCATGTTCTGCCTGAGATAATAAATCAATAGCGACCCAATCAGGATCTGCAGTATCATCAGCACAAATCAATACTTCAGAGGGACCGGCAGGCATATCAATAGCTATTCCTTCCTGTTGCACTTTCATTTTAGCTGCAGTCACGAAGCTGTTACCCGGGCCAAAAATTTTATACACTGATGGGACTTCTTTAGTGCCATAAGCCATCGCTGCAATAGCTTGTGCACCACCTATTTTAAATATTTTGTTGACACCGCAAATATGGGCTGCAAAGAGTATGCTTGAATTAATATCCCCATTTCTATCCGGTGGACTACAAAGAATGATTTCATTACATCCCGCAATTTTCGCAGGAACTGCTAACATTAGCACCGTTGAAAATAAAGGGGCCGTACCTCCGGGAATATAAATTCCAATTTTTTCAATTGGTTTTGAACCCTGCCAGCATAGCACTCCAGGCATCGTTTCTATAATTTTCACCTCTCTTATCTGAGATGAATGAAACGTTTCAATATTAGCTTTCGCCAGAAGTATAGCATTTTTCAAATCTTCAGGAACAATAGCTATAGCTTGTTCTATTTCATCTTTAGTTACAATAAATGAAGTCAGGGTGACCTGATCAAATTTTGCTGTATACTTTTTTAGAGCCATATCTCCCTGGGATCTGACTTCCTGCAAAATATTTTCTACTAATGAATCCTGTGAAAGATCATGCCCTGATGGCCTGGTGACCAGATCCATCCATTGATTGCGATTGGGTTCTTCAAATACTTTCATCATTAGCTGACCATTTTTTCTATTGGAATGACAAGAATACCCTGAGCACCTGCATCTTTTAAAGCATCGATGATTTCCCAGAATTTTTGTTCAGGTATTACAGAGTGTACGGAACACCAACCTTCTTCAGCAAGGGGTAAGATGGTAGGGCTTTTAATACCGGGTAGTATACTTATAATTTTATCCAGTGATGTTCGAGGTGCATTCAACAGAATATATTTATTTATACGTGCATCCAGGGTAGCTTTAATTCTGAACATTAATTTATCTACCAGGACTTTTTTCTCAGCACTCAAAGATGGGTTGATGTAGATACACGCTTCTGACCGAAGCAGGATATCTTTTTCTTCAAGCTTATTCTGGAATAAAGTATTTCCTGAACTCACCAAATCACAGATTCCATCCGCAAGTCCTATATTAGGTGCAATCTCAACGCTACCGGATATTTCATGGATTTCCGCCTGTATATTATTTACTGCGAGATATCTTTTTAAAGTCTCCGGATAAGATGTTGCGATTCGTTTACCTTCAAAAAAACGGATATCCTGATAGCCGCTTTTCTGCGGGACAGCAATCGATAATCTGCATTTGGAGAATCCAAGGGACATCACTTTGTCGACTTTACTTCCTTTTTCAATGACGGTATTTTCACCTAA
>JBDTUE010000177.1:0-8926 GCA_040007895.1 Saprospiraceae bacterium
AAGTTACCGTATATTCAGGATCTAGGACAGGACTGTGCCAAAATACTGGTCGAGCAGCAAAATGTATACTTGAAAAACGAATCAATTGCCCGTGAAAATGCAATGACATGGAACTTATCCCAGAGCGAGTTTATTTTGGCACGAGCTTTTTTGTTACTTTTTTTGCGGTAAAAAAAGTAAGGCTAATAATTAATCAAGATTGTTTTTAAAATTTACCTACTAAATATGGTAAAGAGTCATTATTGGAGACCCGACGATATAGTTTCTTTAATATAGGCAGACTCTTGCATATTCTCCCATTGGTTAAGTGCAGCTTCGAGATCCTCCTTGAGTCTTATTTTTACCTCCCGGTCTTTTAAATTCATTTTTTTATTTTGAACATATTCAGTATGCACTAAAACATGATCATTGGTATAATATCGAACAGTAGAATTTTTCTTCGCATGAATATTGGTTTCAATCACCCAATATCCTTTAGAAGAAACCCATAGACATTTGGATCTGGCAATGATCTGTGCGTTAGAAGAAGATATGTTCGATGCGAATAAAACGACTAGTGCTACGTAATTGAATATTTTTTTCATAACAGGGATGTTTAAGTTTAATAATTATAACAAACATAATGCCAGCCCGGAAATGGAAACAGGCATTATATCCCGGTGAATCGTATTCTGCTGCAAACAAACAGGTGTATGCAATAAACTCGTTTTGTCTCGGATTTACTGGTGTTAGTCTTTTATATATCCTTAAAATCTCCCTTTGACTTAACCATCCTATCTTTGACTCAAAGGGCCAACCAATGACAAAAGTATTTCTCTCTATTATTTTTCTTCTCTTTCTGTCAGCATGTAAGAGTAAACCTATAGCCGACCTTATTTTGTATCATGGCAAAATTTATTCGATGGTTTCGGAATCAGATACATTCGAAGCTATTGCTGTTAAAAATGGGAAGATCCTTGAAGTGGGAAATGTAGTATCATTAAAAAAATATGAAGGTAAAACAACAAGGATGATCGACCTTCAGAATCATATAGTTTTGCCGGGATTTACGGATTCTCATATACATCCGATCAGTGGTGGATTAGCTTTGATGGAATGTGATCTTACAGGCCTTACTTCTCAACAAGCCATCCTCGATAGTATTAAAAGTTTTGCTGCATTACATCCTACTACCTCCTGGATCCGCGGTGAAAGCATGTGGTTATCAGCTTTTAAAAATGGCAATCCTTTAAAATCTGTTTTGGACAGTATCATTCCGGACAGACCTGCGTTTATATCATCCACCGATGGACATAATGCCTGGGTTAATTCTAAAGCATTATCAATGGCAGGTATAAGTCGTGAAACTCCTGACCCTTTATATGGTCGTATAGAACGGGATCCCAAAACAAATGAACCTACCGGTACTTTAAGAGAAACGGCCCAGGACCTCATCACCCAATTATTACCTAAGTATACTGCTGAAGAAAAAATAATCGCTTTGGAAAAAGCTCTTGCCCTTGCTAATCAATATGGACTTACTTCATTGGTGGAAGCTTCAGCAAGCCCGGAATATATTGAGACCTACCAGGCATTAGAAGGCCAGAATAAACTAACCGTTCATATCAATTTATCAATTTACGGTGATATCAATAAAGGTATTTCATCGGTAGCTGAAGTGATTCATACAAGAGATAAGTACCAGAAAAATACCGGAGACATCAGGTATAACCAGGTAAAATTATTTATGGATGGGGTAGTAGAAGGAAAGACAGCGGCCATGCTCAGACCATATGAACATGATGATAAAGATGGAATTGCCAACACCTCAGCGGATACAGCCATTGCGGTGATTACTGCATTGGATAAAGCAGGTATGCAGATCCATGTGCATGCGATTGGAGACCGGGCGATCCGTATGACGCTTGATGCTTTTGAACAAGCCCGTAAAGTAAATGGAATCCGGGATAGCAGGCATCATATTGCTCATTTACATGTGGTTCATCCGGATGATTATCCAAGATTCAAAGCGTTGGATGTAATTGCCAATATTCAGGCTTTATGGGCTACACTTGAAGATAGTTATATGACCGAGCTTAATTTTCCGTTTTTAGGTAAAGAAAGAATTGAATGGCAATATCCTATTGGTTCATTGCAAAAAGCTGGCGCGACTCTGGTATTTGGAAGTGACTGGAATGTAAGTACACAAAACCCTTTTTATTGCATGCAGGTAGCAGTGACACGAAGAGGACCTGATACCGTAAGTCGTGAAGCCTGGACACCACAACATCTCATTGACAGGTATAGTGTAATCAAAGGGTATACAGTCAACGGGGCTTACCTTACTTTCAGAGATAAAGAAACGGGTACTATAGAACGAGGTAAATGGGCTGACCTTATTGTTTTAAATCAAAATGTATTTACGTGTGATACGTTCTCTATTTTCAAAACTAAAGTGTTGAAAACATTTTTTGAAGGAAGATTAGTTTATGATGGAGAATGAAAGAGACGGATGAAATTTTTCATTTTAGGTTCTTCGCTGTTTTAAGTGTGTAAAATCGCATTAAAAACTCTGAACCATAATTTAAGTTACCGGATATTCAGGATCTAGGACAGGACTGTGCCAAAATACTGGTCGAGCAGTAAAATGTATACTTGAAAAACGAATCAATTGCCCGTGAAAATTCAATGACATGGGACTTATCCCAGAGCGAGTTTATTTTGGCACGAGCTTTTTTGTTACTTTTTTTGCGGTAAAAAAAGTAAGGCGAATAATTAAGCAAAATTATTTTTAAAATTTACCCAAATATGTTAAAGAGCTTCATTTTAATTCGAGGAATTCACTCGTAGGTAAGTTTTTAAGACATATAGAATCCAGTTGTTGGTAAGTACCATAGAAGGCATCAAAGTCCACATCTTCCCGTATACCTTCAATCTTACCACTATTGGCATATTGCCAAAAAGCCCAGTCTTTATTATTACCAAGATCAGGTGCTCTGTCACTATATCTTGCAATCCAGACCGGGTAATCATCAAACCTTCCCGCAATGAATCTGAAATAAGCTTTAAGATTGGTATAGAGAATAGGTTTCGTTTTATAGGCAATGGACATTAAATTCAACCAAGTCCTGATATTTTCAACTAATGCATCCGGGTCATTATAATCTGTTACTTCCATATCCAGGACGGGAGGCAAATCTCCATTTTGCAAACTTACATTCATCATAAAATTTTCAGCTTGTAGTTTTGGGTCCAGATTGGGGATAAAGAAATGATAGGCACCTCGCTTGATGTCAGTTAATTTGAGTGATTTCCAGTTGACATAAAACATGGTATCACAGTGGTCGAGTCCTTCAGTAGCTTTTATGAAAGCAAATAATACATTTTGTTCTTTCACTTGTTCCCAATCTACTTTGCCCTGGAAGTGAGATACATCGATACCATGTATAGCATAAGCAATAGGTTTGTTTTTATGTTCACCACAGCTTATGATTAAAACTAAAATTAATAAAACTAAAAATTTACTCAATGAATCTGAATATAATGATACTAATTTACTCATCCTTCGATACCTTTATTAAAAAATTATAGATTGTTTTCAATAAGAAAAATCAAAATGGACCGAAAATGCATTTACTTACGATGAAGTGGTTTAAAATCTAATGACAATCCGTTCTAATTTTTTCAATCATATTGCTAAAACCAGCCCGTTTCCACTTGGTTTAGAGATATCAAAGGCAAAAGGTGCCTACGTAATGGATGAAAACGGCAAAGCTTATCTTGATTTTATTTCAGGTATAGGCGTAAGCAACCTGGGTCATGGTCATCCTGATATTATTAAGGCGATCCATACTCAAGCAGACCTATATCTCCATACAATGGTGTATGGAGAACATATTCAATCGCCCCAGGTATTACTGGCTCAAGCTTTATGTGCTCAACTACCGGACTACTTAAACCAGGTATATTTCCTTTCTAGCGGTACTGAGGCAATCGAGACGGCTATGAAAATGTCAAGAAAAATCACGAACCGAACCAAAATACTCTCTTTTGAAAACGCTTATCACGGAAGTAGTTTTGGATCAATGAGTTTGATGAGTGATCAGTCTAAAACAATGGCATACGCTCCGATGCTTCCGGATATTGATCATCTTGTTTTTAATAATTTTGAATCACTTCAGAAAATCGATGAAACAGTAGCTGCCATCATCATTGAAGTCATTCAGGCGGAAGCAGGTATCATCTTACCGGACGTCGCCTTCTTAAATGAGCTTAGTGAACGATGTAAAAAATATGATGTACTCCTTGTCATCGATGAAATCCAAACAGGGATGGGCAGGACAGGATCTTTATTTGCATTTTCTTCTTTCGGATTAGAACCTGATATCCTTGTATTAGGTAAAAGCGTAGGAGGAGGACTTCCATTGTCTGCCTGTATATCCTCTGAGCAGCATTTTGAAGCATTGGCATATGATCCTCCCCTTACACATATGACTACATTTGGAGGTCATCCGTTATGTTGTGCGGCAGGGTTGGCTGCGTTACAAGTCTTATTGAATACGGATATTATCAATCAGAGTATTAATAAAGCACTCCAGCTTTCAAAAAAATTAATTCATCCAACTATTAAAGAAATCAGATCAACGAATGGCCTATGGATGGCTATTGATCTCGATGATGCAGGCCTCGTGCAAAAATTGATTCCAAAGGTTCAGGAGGATGGTTTATTGTTGGATTGGTTTTTATTCAACGATCAATCGATCCGTATAGCTCCTCCATTAAATATTAAGGATGAGGAAATAGATCAGGCTGCTGATATTTTATTGAATGCCTTGGATTTATTTTCAGAATGATGTTCTACTCTTCAAGATGACGGATTCCGGATTATGAATGTTTATATTTGATTCCTTTTTAAAAAATTTATTCTGACGATATGATTTCAGGAGATGCATTAGTATTTACGCTGGGTTTATTAAATCAAAATTTTGCCAAGACTGCACATGGTCTTATTCGCGGATCTGACCGGTTTAAAGTGAAAGCAGTTATTGATCCTGCTTTCGCCGGAAGAGATGCAGGGGAAGTAATGGATGGTAAGCCCCGGGGTATAAAAGTTTTTCCCACCATAGACGATGCGTTACAGGTTCATCCTGAGATTGAATATGCTATTGTGGGTATTGCACCGATCGGAGGAAAACTTCCAAATGATTTGGTGGATCAATTACTGATATCTGCACAGCGGGGATTGTCTATAGTAAGTGGTTTACATGAATATGTTTCAGACCGTCAAGCCATCGTAGATGCTGTGCGAAAATCAGGAGGAACTATTACCGATATCCGTAAACCAAAATCAAAATCAGAACTTCATTTCTGGACCGGTAAAATCTTTGAAGTAAACTGCCCTATCATTGCCGTCATCGGTATGGATTGTGCTATTGGTAAAAGAAGCACGACGCGATTCTTATTGGAGGGATGTACTGCTGCCGGCTTAAAAGCACAAATGATTTTTACGGGTCAGACCGGTTGGATGCAAAGCGGCCGCTATGGTTTTGTATTAGATTCCACATACAATGATTTTGTATCCGGAGAGTTAGAACATGCTATTGTTTCTTGTTGGGAAAATGAAAAACCGGATGTAATTTTTCTTGAAGGTCAATCCGCCTTACGTAATCCCAGTGGTCCTTGTGGATCAGAATTATTAGTTTCTGGCAATGCCAAGAAAGTAATTTTGTTACATGCTCCTAAGCGGAAATTTTTTGATGATGATCCTGCCTGGGGAGAAATACCATCGATTCAATCTGAAATTGCATTGATCAAAGGTTACGGGGCAGAAGTGCTCGGAGTAGCTTTAAATACAAATGGATGCACCATAGATGAAGCCAGAAAATATAAATCGGATCTGGAAAACGATATCAAAATTCCGGTTGCTCTTCCTTTGGAGGAAGGTGTGCAGGAATTAGTAGCCGTGATCCACAATTTGGTGGTGTGAGTGACTTATCTTCATCGTATTTAATTTTATTTTTCCCGAACTAAAATTAAAAATCATCCTATATATTCAGGATAGATGCCTATTGGAAAGAAATAACGTATTTTATCAATGCAAAAGTCTTGAAATAAGGTGAATGGTAATTTACCCTTCAAAATGTAATTTTACTTTTGCTATTATTTGATTGATCGTTATATGATCAGCAGTGGCAAGTTCTATTTTTTTGGGATTTAAACTGTGAGCGTCATTTAGAAAATTTCGCAATTCTTCCTGAGCTGTACCTGGCCCGAAAATAAAAATATCTGTTTCGTCGCTTATTTCATTTGCTATTTCCTTAAAGAATTTTTTTAACTCTAGCTTTGATTTTGAAAGCTCTACTTTTTCATTTTTATAATTTTCACTTCTATGATGTTCCGACTCTATCTTCTTTATTAATGAAAAATCTCCAGTTGCAGAACCATCCTGAGTAGCTACCACATAAGCATGGCCGTGATCCATCCATATTCCTACTACCTTTTTTTTGTTCATGTTATTTGATTTATTTTTCTCAATTTAAGCTTTTTAAGGGTAATATTTTTTTTAGTCTATGTAGGACGGGTGTTTACTTCATACCTTATTTTTTTTGCTCAATACGATTGAAGTGCATTTCATGTAGGTATGGACATAAGAGTCGTTCTGCTTATCAGCATTAAATTTCCGGATGTTTACTTTAAAGGAAAATATGTGAATAAGTTGAAATTAGTTCCAGTTAAAATCCTGAATTTGAAAATTAGATATTCTGCTACCTTTGTTCAAAAATGAAGAACATTTTAATTATTACAATTAGTTTAGTCACCTGTGTAGCTTATGCTCAAAAACCCGGGCGTTATTTGGAGGAATTATTCACTTCATTTGACACTTTAAAAAACATTCAGTACGGACATGCTGTTAATATAAAAGGAGAAGACGAAAAATTATTCTTAGACTTATATCAACCGCATGCGGATCGATTAAGGAATCGCCCACTAGTAATTTTCGTTCATGGTGGTGGATATACCGGAGGTGATAAAGCAACTGGTTATCCAATGACATTTACAGAGGGATTAAGCAAAAGAGGATATGTGGTAGCATCTATTAACTACAGATTGGGCCTGGAAGAACCTAAGAGTGATACTTCGTTTTTCGAAGCGATGTTCAGAGTCATGCAGGACGCTAAAGCTTCAGTCCGATTTCTCCGAATGTATGCTGGCAAATATGGTATTGATGAAAATAAAATTTATATCATGGGAGGCAGTGCAGGCGCACATGCTGTTTTGCACCTGGCCTATATGGATGAATCTGAGCTTCCTCCTTATTACAATAAAACTAAATTAGGAACCCTCGAAGGAAATGCGGGTAACGACGGGGTCTCATCCAAAGTTGCAGCAGTGATTAATTGCTGGGGAGCTATCATAGATATGGGTTGGATTAAAAAAGGTGATATACCATTTTTTGGAATCCATGGAGCGAAAGACGTAGCTGTTCCTGTAGATTCTTCTGACCTGACGCATGGATTTAAGTATGGTTCAAGAGCATTATATCACCATACGCAGACATTAGGAATTTATTCCGGTATGAAAATATATGAACAAGCAGGTCATACACTGGATAACGATGTGATGAAACAAAAAGAAGCATTGAATGAGGCTTGCACCTGGTTATATGAATTAGTAAAAAAGTAATAAGCAGAATAAAAATTAATCCCCTGATGATGTCTACAACATTTAAGCCAAATGGATACAACGCGGTGTCACCTTACTTTGTAGTAAACGATGCACAGAAATTCATATCCGTGTTGGCAACTATTTTTGATACCGAAGAGCTTCGTCGATTTGATAGGCCCGATGGTACTATCATGCATGCTGAGATGCGTATCTATGATTCCGTGATCATGATTTCAGAAGCAAGCTCTGCTTTTCCAAGCAACAATCTGCTAATGCATGTATATGTTCCGGATGTACATACTACTTTTAAAAAAGCTCTGGATGCAGGTTGCGTAGCCATTGAAAACCCGGTTCAAAAAGATGGCGATCCTGATATCCGGGGTATGTTTAAAGATTTTGCAGATAATGTTTGGGCTATAAGCACCCAGGTTTCTGTAGGAGAATAAGAATCTTAATAGTGTCTAATCATTTTATTATTCAAATAGCTGGTTTTTATTGCATTGGTTTAAGTGTATTTCATATTCTTTTCTGGCGTTTATTTGATTGGAAAAGGGATTTAAAAAAAGTTTCTTTGGCCAACAGAGCGATATTACAAATAGCAAATATTCAATTGATCTATTTCTTCTTATTGGTTGCAAGTATTTGTTTCGTCTTTACAGATGAATTGTATCAAACGGCTCTTGGAAAATTTTTCATGCTGGGTATGTCCATGTTTTGGTTGGTTCGGACCATTCAGCAGTTTATCTTTTTGCGGATCAATCATTGGGCAGTAAACTTGTTGACCATTGTTTTTTTGTTTGGCTGTTTGATATTCGCATTGCCCCTTCTTATTTAATGACTATGATTGCAATTTAAAATTGCCTCTTTAGTTTAGGTAAGTACCGATTTTTTCGCAACTTTACTTTGCAACCTTATTTAAACTTAATATTCAACGAATGGAAAATTCACGAAGGGATTTTATAAAAAAAACAGTAACCACTACTTCAATTGTTGCTGCCGGTGGTGTATTGCCAGGCATTTCCGCAGCCAGTTATCGTAGGATCAAAGGAGCTAATGAGCGGTTTCTGGTTTCTATCATGGGTGTAAATTCACGAGGTGCAGCCCTGGGACAGACTTTTGCAAGCCAATCAAACTGTGATTTAATTCATGTCTGTGATGTAGATAGTCGGGCATTAGAATCTTTCAGGAAAACAATCGCAGGAATACAGGACACGCCAACCATAGGGTTTAAAGATTTTCGTAAATCATTGGAATCAAAAGATATTGATGCCTTTATCATTTC
>JBDTUE010000178.1:0-8852 GCA_040007895.1 Saprospiraceae bacterium
CCAATGCCACCCATGCCGCCAATGCCTCCGATGCCCGCTATGGCCCCAATGCCACCCATGCCGCCAATGCCTTCGATTGGTTTTGGTTTGGATTTACCTGATGATGTCACCGAAATTTCTCAAACTACAGAATACGTCAAATTAAAATTTAAAGACGGAACTACAGAGACATATGATTTAACCGATCCAAAACAAAAAAAGAAATTCAAAGAGAAGTATTTTAATCATTATTATCGGGAAGATTAAGTTTATAGAAATAAAGGCAGTAAAGGGGTCTAGACCGTTTGGTTCATACCCCTTTTTTTTATTTTCCGGATTCAAAAAAACAACCATCCGGTAAAATCAACTTAATTTCCTGTTTTAATTTATACATGAAATCAATATTTTCTGGATTCCTGCCTGCTTTATTTTTATTCATATTGACTACCTGTAAGCCCCATGCAGGTAATACTTCTTCTTCAGGTGATAAGATCCAAACAACATATGATTCTACACTTGCCGCATCCTGGGGAGGAGATGAATACGGAATGAAATCATATGTATTGGTGTTGCTCAAACGCGGTCCTAACAGATCACAGGATTCTATAAAAAGGGCCGAGCTTCAAGCGGCGCATATGGCTAATATATCCCGCCTCGCCAAGGAAGGTAAACTCTTAGTCGCTGGTCCTATGTTTGACACCGGGGCTATTCGGGGAATTTATTTGTTTGATGTGCGCAATGTAGAAGAAGCCAAAAAATTGACTGAAACAGATCCCGCGATTCAGGCTGGTTCACTCATCATGGAGATGCATCCATGGTATGGGTCTGCATCGATGATGGAGATACCGAAACTCCATCCCCGCGGTGTTAAAAAAAGTTTTTAAAAAATCGATATTGGTTGGTGGATCCGGTTGAATAGAGTCTCCTAAAACCTGAATTCAATCTTCCCTGCTTATCATTTCATTTTCTTCATTTACATCCTTTTTGAACTGAAAAATGTAATAATACGCCAGGATCAAAATACCAATGGCAAATGGGATGATAGCCAGATAACGGCCCTCAATATTTCCATAGATTAGTTTTTCGTCGATACCGGTAAACTCACATATCATCCAGGTACTATTGGCTGTAATCCAAAATATGACCGCAAGATTATGGGCAAATTCCGACTTAATCTCCTTGTTTTTGTTTGTGATATAGATGGCAACCAGGAGAGTGGGTATGATCATGAGTATACCAAGCGGTTTGAAGTTCATACACCAGCTTACATCTTTAAACAACCAAAACACAATATGTAGATTCTCCATTCGCCTTAGTTGAGCCGGAATAGTATATTGCACAGGAGTGGGAACACTTTTATTCATTAAAATATTAATTTAAATGAAGATAATTATTCCTTAGTATTGAGAGTTTTATTTTGAAAATTAATTATTCACCTTTTTAATATCCCCACGGTAGTGAAAAAAGCCTGGCTAATGGTATGGAACTTTTCTACCTTGAAAGAGCTCTTGCACCCGAAGCCGAAAAAACCATGAAAAATTTGTTTAAAAACCTCACGCTATTGACTGAACCTAAAAAAGAGAATGACGAATCGTTGAGGAATAATTTTATTTATTGTTGCCGTGACTATTACTCCATTTATTCAATACGAAAAAAATAAACCTATGTATACCACTAAAAATAAATTGCAATTAATCATAGTAATTGTAAGTACCTGCTTTTCAAATTTATTTACTCAATCTTTGCCTGATTCAACGATCAAAAAAATTGATCTTCTTTTCAAAAAATGGGATACCAACAACAGTCCCGGGTGTTCCATAGGAATTATCAGGAATGATTCACTTCTTTTTGCAAAGGGCTATGGTATGGCAAATCTTGAATATAGTATACCGATCAAACCGGAGACTATATTTCATATGGCTTCTGTCTCCAAGCAATTTACAGCATATGCTGTTGTGTTGCTCGCAAAACAAGGAAAATTGAAGCTGGATGACGATATACATAAATATCTCACTTGGTTTCCTGATTTAAAAGAAAAAATAACCATCCGGAATCTATTGAATCACACCAGTGGTATCCGGGACCAATGGCAATTACTGGCCATATCCGGAACCCGGATAGATGATGTCATTACACAAGATCATATCGTAAAAATTTTAAGCAAACAACAGGAGTTGAATTTTAAACCGGGTGAACGATACAGTTATTCTAATAGCGGCTTTACCATGCTTGCAGAGATTGTAAAGAGTGTTACTGGTCAGTCCTTGAGGCAATTTACCGATTCTGTTATTTTCCGTCCATTAGGAATGAACAGTACTCACTTCCATGATGATTATACGGAGATCGTTAAAAACCGTTCGTATTCCTATGAAAGAACCGACAGTAATCATTTTGAGAATAGTATTCTGAGTTATTCCAATGCCGGAGCTACCAGTTTATTTACCAATATCAATGATATGAGTAAGTGGGTAATGAATTTTTATCATCATACCATTGGAGATCAACATGACATTGACCAGCTTACCCAAAAAGGAAAACTTAATAATAACAAGGAACTCAACTATGCCTTGGGAATTTCGTCCGATATGTATAGGGGTTGGAAACAATTTTCTCATAGTGGTGGCGATGCCGGGTACAGGACTTATATCACTGTATTCCCAGATCTGAAAATGGGTTTTCTTGTTTTTAGTAACCTGGGTGACTTTGGACCCGTAAACATGGCCTATGAACTGGCGAATTTATTTATAAAGGATACTTCGACTACCAAATCTAAGGAGGTGGCTGTAAAATTAGATAGTACAATGGCAGTTTTGAAAGATACACTGAGTTTTAAAGAATATATGGGCGAGTATATTTCCGATGATGGTGTGCGGTTTAGTTATTTTATGAAAAACAAAAAAGTTTATTGGAAAAGTTTTTCTCAAACCTATCTTTTGATTAAAACTGAAAAAGATACTTTTATCAGCCTGGCTAATCCTGAAGTAAAATTTGTATTTTCAAAAATTTCAGGACAACAGATTGCTAATGAATACTGGCCTGATAACAACCGGATGTTGAAAAAATATATTTCTGACACCTCTTCTTCCGACGATAAGCTGAGGGAGTATTCCGGAATTTATTATTGCCCGGAACTGGACTGTAAGTACGGAATAATATTAAAAGATCATCATTTGATACTTACAAACAACAAGTATAATGATATACCGCTGACGTTATCTGGTTCAGATCATTTGTTTAGTGATTACTGGTGGATATCTCATTTTAAATTAATCCGTAATACTAAAAAGGAAATTGATGGATTTGAAGTAAACAGCGGAAGAATCATGCATTTGAGATTTAATAAAATCGAATAAGCCTCCTGGATATCCACTTCTTTATGGAATTTGTGTTTTATCAATATTAATGCCCGGATGCAAAGGAGATACGCACCTGTTTCTGATTTTTATATAGTTTATACAGATAACTATTATTCATATAATTTCAAAATTAAGAACCGTGCTATTGTTGCTAAACTAACTTATTGGCTGAATTTGCAGTGCGGGTAAACATCGCCGAAAATATATATACTACTTCCGTCAGTAGTAAAATAAATATGGCCTTATTGAGCTAATTAAAAAATAAGCGGCTTTCTTAAACAGGATTAAAAAGATTCTTCTACTTCAAACTTGCCATTTTATTTTCCAATTCTTGCTCTGATCCCTTTTCATATCCACTGGCCTGATATACAATGTTCCCTTTTTTGTCCAAAAGATATAGTTGTGGTATACTATTAAACCCTAATTGTCTTTGCATGTCACTATTACTATCCAATAATATAGTATAGGGCCAGCCCTTCTGAGTCACCATTGGTTTGACTTTTGCCTGACCTCTAAAGTCATCAATGCTGATGGCTAAAAACTGAGTCCCGTATTTTTTACTCCAATCATCAAATCGTGATTTATAGGCATCTAACTCTAATTTACATGGCCCACACCAGGTCGCCCAGAAACTTACAATCGTGATTTTGCCGGCTTGTGTATACGAAGACAGATTTACCATCTTACCGTTAGTATCTTTTACTTTTCCGTTCGGAATAGGCTTACCCGTTGATTTAGATTGTGCCTGGATCAATGTGGAAATTGCTAATAAAAAGAAGATTGTTATTACTTTATTCATGGAAATACAACGATTTAAATAAAATGAGGTTACAAAACTAAGTTTAATTTTGTGCTCCGGATTCCAATGAGGTCTTTAATTAACTCCATATTAACGGCATTTTTATTTTTGATTTCAAAGAATGTCTCATCTCAGGATGAATTGGATCATACTGGAGTATTTAATGCATATCTTACTACTCAGGCGGGAATCTTTATAAGAGACAGTAGTATTGGTGCGAGTGGTACACCACAGTATGATCATCAGCTTTTTGGATCAGAGACGTGGTTAGATACAAGATATAGCAACTGGGGCTTTGACTTTGGATTGCGTTTTGATCTTTACAACAATAGTAATCTTATCAATCCTCAGGCATCCTTTAATAAACAAGGTATTGGAAGATGGTTTATTAAAAAAGATTTTTCAACACTTGGTTTTGAAGCGGGTTATATCTATGATCAAATAGGGAGTGGTGTCATTTACAGAGCTTATGAACAACGAAATCTTGGCATCGACAATGCATTGTATGGACTTAAGCTAAACTATCAGTGGAATGCCGACTGGCATATAAAAGCATTTGCCGGAAAACAAAAAAAACAATTTGATTTATATGAATCAGTGATTAAAGGCATTTCCATTGATGGATATATCCAATCCAAAGACTCAATGTCATGGTCATGGGCACCGGGTGTCGGTATGATCGGTCGTACGCTGGATGATGAAAGCATGACTAATTTATTATCCGCAATCAGCACCTATCAAAAAGAAGATCAGTTTTTGCCAAAATATAATTCATATGCATTTTCATTGTATAATCAAATTCGTATAAAAAATGTGGGATTATTTCTAGAAACTGCTTTGAAATCCAGGGATGTACTTAACGATCCAAATGGCGAGCGAAAATCTTCTACCGGAACTATTATTAGGGGACCAAAATTTATTAATACTTTGGGTCATGTCTTTTATGGTTCATTGAATTATAGTAAACCGCGATGGGGGTTTTCCCTCGAAGGAAAACATACTAAATATTTTGGTTTGAGAACCCGGCCCCAGGAAAGTGGTAATAATGGTTTAATTCATTTTATTCCACCTATGGCAAGACAAAATTCTTATCGGTTATTGTCTTTTTATCCGCCAGCGACCCAGGATTTGAGTGAGCTGGCATTACAAGGCGAATTAAGAATCTCTTTAAAATCAGATTGGGATCTTACTTTACATCAGAGTACAATCAATACACTGGATCACCAAAAGCTTTACCGTGAGTATTTGATTGAGTCGTCTTCAAGAAAAGATGATCAGTATACTTTGATTACCGGGATTCAATGGCGGGAATATAATCAGGAGGTTTATGAGGGGAAACCAAAGGCCCTATTGGTAAAAACAATTACACCCTATATTGATTTTTCTAAACAATTGGACGAGGTCCGCTCCTGGAGGCTGGATATTGAATATATGTTTTCGAAGCAAGATCAGGGAAGCTGGGCGAATGTTCTTATAGAATATAGTATTGCTCCTTTATGGGTGTTTTCTATATCAGACATGTACAATATAAAACCTGTGTCCGGGGACAAACACAATTATTATACAGCAGGGTTCGTATATAATAAAGAAGCTACCCGTGTTGGGTTTTCATTTGTCCGTCAACGTTCTGGTATAGTTTGTTCTGGTGGTATTTGCAGATATGAGCCTGCTTTTAATGGTATTAAATTTAGTCTTGAGTCAAGATTATGAACAAAGAATTAATGAAATTTTTGTCTTTTATCCTTGTTTATATTTTAATCTGTAGCTGCAGTGAAATACCAGTTGTTTTGCCTGTAAATGATCCCAATACAGGAAACATTTCCGATCAAAATGTTTTAGTCGAAGAATATACCGGAGTCCGTTGCCAGAATTGTCCAGCCGGAGCTCAAGTTCTTGAAGAATTAAAAACTATCCACGGCAAAAGGTTGACGATTCTTTCTATTCACGGAGGGTTTTTTGCTCAACCAACAAACCGGGAAAATAAACTAACCCTGGATAATTCATTTGGACAACAATTGATCTCGTTGTTCAATCAACCACAGGGTTATCCTTCTGCAATGATTGATCGAAAATTATTTAATGGTCAGCCTTCCCTATTCCTCGGTGGAAGTTTTTGGGCCGGATATATAGATCAGGAAAAGAGTAAGATTCCTAAACTTGGGATGGGTCTAAGCACTACCATTGATAGTAACAGCAGAATGTTAACCGTTGTAGTCAGCATCAATGGCCTTGTGGACATGAGTGCTCAGTCTTTAATGCTTTCGATCGCATTATCGGAGAATAATATTAAAGATGCGCAACTCACACCGATTGGTATTGATACCAATTATATACATCAGCATGTGATGCGCACCTTTTTAGGAAATGTATTTGGAAATACGATAGACCCAATTATATTAAACCAATCTAAAACCTATTCTTTCAGTTTGCTTGTCCCAATAGCATGGGCTTTAAACCAATTACAGGTCGTGGCTTTTGTTCACAACACCGGGCCTGACTATGAAGTCATCCAGGTCGTTGAGAAAAAACTACTTTAAATTGAATTAATGATCTACTTTTTGATGTCTGCTTTAGCAACTAATTCCATTTTGCATTTTGGACATTTGTCGCCCTTTTTTCCGGTTACTTCCGGGTGCATTTTACACACATAAGCATTCATGGTATCTGTAGCGGCCATTACAGCATGGGTTGTATCTGCCATCATGGTGCTGGCCATAGCAGCAGTATCTGTGGTCGTCATTGCGGCTGCTGCAGAAGTAGTATCGGCAGTAGCAGTAGTAGTATTCGTAGTAGCAGAATTTTTACAAGCTATCGCTAAAAGAATAATTAAAGAGGCAAAAAATGTAAGTCTGATTTTCATAATGAGCGTAAAAATATTACGGCTAATGGATTGATTTTTAACAATAACCAATTAATAACAATTCATTTGCGACCCCAAAACATATGGATAAAAATTCAATTATATTGGTACCTATTAAAAATCACATTTTCCTATATTTCTTTGTTAGCGGATTGCGCTTCAGAAATATTCCTTTTATAAATGATATTCCCGGACCGTCCTGTGCGAAACCATTTGCCACCGCCCTTTAAGTTTTTCGAAAACTCTTACATACCATAATAGATATTGTACCATGTTATCCTTGTCCTGGCGCTTAACCGTAAGTTTTCCGTAAACAATATTTATGTTTTTTGCGTGGGGCTCCACCGTAACCGAATCATGTATTCTTGAAATAAATTTTGATGATGGTTTTGACACCCCATTTATCCAGCTTGTTTTAGAATCCACCAGCCCGGTTCCGTGGGTGAACACAAAATCTTCTGCATAATGATCTTTTAAAAATTCCAAATCTTTGTTTACTACCGCCTGGTCAATCGCCTGATTGAGTTTAATAATATCTTGGGTAGTACCATTTATTGAAATACAACATGATACAATCAAGATCATACATTTTATAGGATTCCATGGATGCAATTCTGTTTTTGACATGGTGTATTGATTTACATTTTATTTTTTGTTTAACCCCTCCAGAAACGGAACAAATCTGAATAATCCGTGTGCCTCTTCTTTATACGTATTTCCTGATCGTTTAAAGATTCTTTTCATTACCTGCTCCTTACCTTCATTTACCGGAATAATCATTACTCCGTTTTCATTTAATTGTTGCAACAACATAGGCGGTACATTCGGTGCCCCGCAGGTAATTATGATTTTATCAAATGGGGCATATTTGGGCAATCCTTCAAATCCATCCCGGAGGTAACATCGGATAGATACAAAACCCATTTTTTTCAATGCGCTTGCTGTCTGATGATATAAAGATTCTTGCCTTTCTAATGTAAAAACTTTTGCACCCAGTTCACTGAGGATGGCTGCCTGATATCCGCTTCCCGTGCCTATTTCCAGTATCTTATCACCCGGCCTTACATCCAGCAATTGTGTTTGAAATGCAACGGTATAGGGTTGACTGATTGTTTGATCAGATCCAATTGGAAATGCAACATCCTGATATGCCCATGCTTCAAAACCTTTTGGTACAAATTGATGCCTCGGTACTTTTGCCATGGCTGTCAATATTTTTTCATCAAATATTTTTTTATTCCGGAGCTCAGCAATTAGTTTTTTACGCATACCCTTATGCATGTGTGTATCATCCAGCCTGCCATGATCTTTTGAAATATTCATACGTATTTTCAATGAGTAGCTAACTACATTTCAGCCTGAGACATTGCTCCTATTTTAGTTCATTTAACTCCTGATCTCCCAAAAGTACATCCCATTCGCTGACGCCAATATCCCGTAAAAGTGAAAAACTTATCTTTCCGTTTATATTTTTTTTATCCTGTTTCATGATAGGCAACCAGGCTTTCATGTTCAATGCAGGGGGTTTACCATACAAGGAGATGATGTAATGTATGATTTCATTTTGCTCATGAATTCTCAAGCGCAATTGTTTAGCTGACAACATTGTCTCATAGATCATACCCGCCGCAATAGCCTCGCCGTGCAGTAATGGATGGGGACTTTGTAAAAAATGACTTTCTATGGCATGACCTATAGTATGACCAAAATTCAAAAGTTTCCGTTTGTTTTTTTCGTACGGATCGTCGATGACTATTTTGCGTTTGACTTCCAGTGATCTTCGTATGATCTTAGTCCAGTTTGCATTTTTCAAATCATGAATCTCAATTAATTCTTTCCAATGATCACCGTCTGCAAT
>JBDTUE010000179.1:0-8851 GCA_040007895.1 Saprospiraceae bacterium
GACTTTAAGCATATTGTCAAACGTAGTCTTTGATAATCCCTCTTGATTCAACAGGGCCAGCATAAATCGTGTAAAAGCAACGGCTTCTGTATACAGGCTATAAGCCATTCCTGGTTCCGTTGGAAGTCCATCATTAGAAGGTATATTATCATAATGTCCGGTACTAACTAATTTTTCTAAGGTATCATTTTTTGAAAAATAAAAATGATACAAACCCAATGGATTGATTACTTCTTCCTGTAAAACTTGTTCAACTTTTTTACCAGTGATTTTTTCAACTACTTTTTTAAGATATTCAAATCCTTCTCCGGAATAATTGTATTTAGTACCCGGTTCAAATTTAAGATCCAACTTTCCATCGGGATTCATATAACGCCAATTGGGAAATCCGGTGCGATGAGTCAGTACGTGTCGTGCCGTCATTTTTTTATAACGTGGATCGTATTCAATATCGGGATTTGGTAAATATTCATACAAGGGTTTGTCCAGATCGATCATACCTTTTTCCATCAATCGCTGCACGGCGAATGCAAATACGGGCTTGGTTACGGAAGCAGCTTCAAACATAGTACTTTCTTCAACCTTCGCCTGAGTAATGATATTTTTCACACCATAGGTTTGATGATAAACTACTTTACCATCTTTAATTAATGCGAGCGAAACACCCGGCACCTGATAATATTTTTGATAGGTCTCAATGAAAGCATCCAGTTGCTTGGCTTTATTTTTATCAAAATTTTGCAATAGTCCTTCAGCGGGTAATAAATCGGGTTCTTGTTTATTTGAAACATTAAAAACGGGAGCTTCCGTTTTTACACCTTTATTCGATTTTACGGTCACTGGTTTTGCTGAAGTAGAATAGATTTTTTTATTTTCTACTTTATAGGCTTCTGGTATAGAAAGTTGATAGATCCCATTTGGCAAGGATACACTATACCAGCCGTTAGAATCCACCGTTGTTTTCACCCACAAATTTTTTACGGCGGTTGATGTAAGCTGAATTCGATTAGGCATGGTTCCCTTATTTTCTGAATCTACATGGACCATACCGGTGATGATGCTCATTGGTTCAGGAGCTTTCATGATGATGACATCTCCAAGGCTATTGGGGTTTCTGAATTTATATCCTTCTTTTCCCCAGGAAATATAGGTAAACGAGCCATTATTATCTTTATCAAATACCTGGAAATCTAAACCCAGGGATTTACCGGGAGTCAACTGACCCGCTAAACTAATCTTCCATTCGTAGATGATTTTATTTCCTAGCCTCTTCATTGCGACTTCAGTATTATCCCAGTTCATTTTTTTAGCTTCAGTATCCCATAGTGATTTACTAATGTTTTTATAATCACTTGAATATAGATAATTGACAATGCCTGAACCCATAGGCAGATGTCGGATGTCCAGATCGAGTTCCAATGCATCTTGTGTATTCCACGCAACTTTTTTGGTAGTATCCCTGAAATAATCATCATCTATAACTTCTACGAGAATGTATAAACATTGCGAAGATGGCTGATAACCGACTTTAAAATAAGCAGAACAATCTTCAGCGTTTTCCGCTTTCATATCTGATAGCTCAGTTACAAATGGATATTTATTTTTTACCTGAGCCCAATCGGAAATGTCACCATCAATTTTGATCTGATCGACCGGGTAAGCAAAAGCTATAGATCCATTATGTGCTGAGCTGGAAGTTGTAAAGGACAAACAGCATAACAATAAAAAAAATATTTTTATAGTCTGTGAAAAATCGGTATTCATTAGAAAAAAAGAGAATTATTGATTTAATAAAAAGACAGCATATCTGATGACACGTTGCGTTTCATTCTATATAATACTTCGGAAAAGACAAAAGGTTACCCGATCAACCCATATTAATTTTGGATTCTGCTCAAATTTATTCTGAAATTGAATGTTAATCAGGACGAATGATCTGTATACATCAACCATTTCCCACCAATTTTTTTCATGATGACCGTAAAATATCCGGATAATGGTTTGCTCTGTTCATATTCCAGGTTAAAACGGCCCTGGACCAAATAAGTTATCTTAGATAGTTTTTCCATTTTCACCTGGTCAAAATGGAGTTTACCCATTCTTTCTTTGGGCCAGTCCTTTTTATACTTTGCTACAATAGCATCATATCCGTACGTAAATCCTTTACTTGAAACAGTGTGCACGTCCGGACTATGGACATAACCCTGACAATAACAATCTATATCGCCTTGATTCCAGCATGTAGCCTGTTGATCAAAATTGGCCATGATGAGTTTTTCATCTTTGGAGTATTCCTGGGATATAACATTTCCTGTACAAGATATAATAAACAGGCAAAGAGAAAGTAGCTTTTGATTCATATAATAGAGTTTAATTCCAACAAAGGTAGCTTATGATTCGAAAGCAGAGGATTAATCAGTATTGCGCTATTTGTAGAGTGGTTGATCACTTTAAGTACTCAGTTGGACAGAGCAGGATTTTGTACTTTTAATTTATTGGCATACTCATCGAGTACAGAATCCAATAACGAATCCTCTCCACGTTGATATTTTTCCTTTAAATGATAACCATATAATTTACTTAAGGCATCCCAATACGTAGCTGTGAATCCACCTTTAACTTCTTTAATCAGTTCAAAGAATGATATATCAAGTTCCTGTTCAATCATTTTGATCATGACCTTGCCTTGCGTGCGGGTCATATTTTTAAATTTATCTTTATAATCACTTTTATATTCTTTATTCAATTCTCTTACAAATTTTCTTTTTTTACCGCGTTTGAGATCAGCAGTTTCTTCTAATATTCTGCGATAAGTATCTACTGCTTCTTTAGCATATGGAAAGACGATAACAGCACTTCGCTTATACCGTAGAAAAAGTTTATAGTCATCATCATTTTCAAATAATCTCACTGCAGAAATATCTATATCTTCCAGATCTGCGATATATAACGTATCTGTTCCATCCACCAACACCCGTTGAAAAGTATGTGTAGTATCTATTATCAAACTATCCGGCTGTCCATTTATGGTATAGGTTAAAATCAAAGTAAATACAAAGTTCAATAGCAATCTATACTTCATTGTGATTAAAACATCCGATCTTTGCAAATAAGTTTGAATCCTAATTGATCTTAATACTTTACTAACAAAACCATCGTTATACATTAACACTTTGAAAGTTCTATTCCTGGAGGCATGAATCATAAAGCTATTGGCAAAGTTGGATTTATTTTATTATTTTTTTGGACTAAAAATATAATCGCTCAATACAAGGTAGAAAAACTGGGGCCTCAAATCAATTCTATTCAGTATGACGAAATATCTCCTGTAGTCTCCCGCGATGGTCGTACGCTTTATTTTACCCGTATTGGTACTCCTGAATTCAATCGCACGCTGATCCAGGAAGAAGTGGACTTGTCAAAGACACTGAATGAAACAGATTATTTTCAAACGTTAAAATCAGTTTATACGCAGATTGCTGAGCGGGACATTGTCGACCCAATTCATTCAGCCATTAATCAGGACATTTGGATAGCGGACAGTAAAGAAGGTTTGTTTGACAGGGTCTTTCATCCTGGTTTTCCAATTAACAATGCTTTACCGAATAGTGTTTGCTCACTTGGATCTGATGATCACACGCTGGTGATTATAAATCATTTTGCAAGAGATGGCAGCATGTATAAAGGGTTTTCTTTTATGGAAGGCAAAGCTGATGGATCCTTTTCATTTCCCGATCCTATTTATATCAATGACTTTCATTCCAAATCTACAGATGTCAATCTTTGTATGAGCAAAGATGGTGATGTCATCATTCTTTCATTGAACAGGAGTGAAGGATTAGGAGACAATGATCTTTATGTGAGTTTTAAACTTAAACGTAACCTATGGAGTGAACCTATCAATCTCGGACCTCAGGTGAATTCAAACCACCGGGAACTCACTCCGTTTATTTCAGAAGATAAAACCAAATTGTATTTTTCCAGTAACCGACCCGGCGGAATTGGTGGTATGGATATCTATGTGGCTAACAGATTGGATTATAGCTGGAAGGAATGGTCTGCTCCTGAACTACTACCTGAGCCAATCAATTCAACATCTGATGATAGTAATCCTGCAGTAGTAGAACCCAATGCCCTGATGTATTTTATTTCACGACGGGATGGCACCAGTGATATTTTCAAAACGGAATTGTTATCCGAAAACCTGATAATTAATCAACCGATTACTCTGAGAGGTACGGTGCGACATAGCATTACCAATGAAGTATTATCTTCCGAACTCTTCTATGGCATCAATCGTTTATCAATTCAGAATCACGATGTGCAATCTCTTCCTAATGGTGTATTTGAAATAAAATTGAATCGACCGGACGTTTACAAAATATCTCCAAGAAAAGCCGGGTACATTGGTAAAAATCAATTGGTGGATGTCAATATGCTGATTCAATCCAATATTCTGATTTATGAAATTGATTTTTATCTGACTCCTTTAGATATTGACCAGAAAATTGAAATAGGTAATGTTTATTTTGAAAAGGGTAAACCTATAGTACTGGCGCAATCTTTCCCGGAGATAGACCGGTTGGCCGATATGCTCATTCAAAACTCTTCAATTAGTATCAGAATAGATGGGCACACAGATAATGTGGGTTTATTTGATGAGTTGCTGGATCTTTCCCGATCCCGGGCAGAGGCCATCAAAAAATATCTTGTCCTGCAGAAAGGTATAGGTTCCCATAGGATCGGAACAGTAGGATACGGCGGTTCCCGGCCAATTAGCCCGAATGATTCTGAAGAAAACCGATCTAAAAACAGAAGAGTGGAAATATATGTTACGACTTCCTCCAATACTCAAAGAAAAGTTAATGTAAATGATTTAAAAGATCCATTGATAAAACCTGTTACGGATGGTATTGAAGCCACTGAACCTCCCGGCATCCAGTCCAATCAGTTGAATTCCATTTCAATGAATTCCGTCGAGAAGCAAACTGAAGCACCACAGGTTCCTAAATTAAAACAATACGGGAATATTCAATTCAATATCAATGAACTCTCCGTTAAGGAAACATCCATGCTGGAACTTCGCAAGTTAATAGAATACCTCATGTCTAATCCGGATATTAAGATCATATTACAGGGTATGTGTACTGATCGTGAAGTCGCTCCAAACCTTGATATCAAGGCTCTGCAACGGGCAAAAGGGATTAAAGAATATCTGATATTCAAATCCATTAAGGCAGACCGGATTACAATACAGGAAAATAATACCGAAAAGACATTTCCAGGAGTAAAAGTATTCACATTGAATTGATTTCAATCTTTCGAAGTAATACTAATTTTATAAATTCAAAAAACTAAATGAGGCATCTGTTGATTTAGCAGTTGCTAAATCATGTAGTATATTTAGGTATTCCGTATTCAAAACACCTAAGATGTCTATTAGAAAAATACTTTCCTCAGACCATAATATCATGACCGCTGCGGCTATTTTCGTCAGTTTCTGTGCTTTGGCTGTATCAGTATATCAATCTGTCATTTTACGAAATCAACAGTATGCATCGGTATGGCCCTATATCGAACCGGGCGTTCAATATTCCAATCATACGTTTCAACTTAATATCCAAAACAAAGGGACTGGTCCTGCTATCATTAAATCTATTCATTTGGAACTTGACGGAAGTCCAGTGACGGATTACAAGGATTTTATGGAAAAATTATTAAAAGAAAAAAGATTTCAATCGATGTCGATAGCCCCGATTCAAAACTCAGTGATTTCTGCGAATGGATCGGTTCAAATGCTGGCAGCTGAATTGCCGGATAGCCTTCTTATTAAATCTGCAGACTTCCCTCAACGAACTAAAATAGTCATTTGTTATTGTTCCATTTTCGGTGACTGTTGGAATTTTATCGATGGTGAAGTCACCAAGTGTAAAGAATGCAAATGAACTATTGCTTCCACCTATAACCAATGCCTATTGAATGGATCGAACCAGCAAGGTGATAGTTAGCCATTCCATAATCAAAAGAAAGCCTTGATATTCTGATTCCAAATCCTCCGGCAAATCCGGAAAGACCACCATAAGATTGGTCTTTGAGTTCCTGATGTCGCTGATGATTATAACTAAGCCTTAGTCGTAACGGGGCATACTTGCCCAATAAAATTTCAGCGCTGAATATTAAATGACGTGCAAGATTGTCGATTGATTTGGATAATCCTGAAGGACCGGTAACGGGTTCGCCTAAAATGGAAACTTCCTGTTGGAGATTATCATAACGCAGATTCCAATGATTTAACGAATGAGACGTAACACTTAATATAAACGGTACATGCTCTAAGCGTTGCGTAAAACCTATCAGGACATCTAATGGCAATGATTCTTTTTCATCCTGGTATGGACTCCATTGAGTTCCGATATTCCGAACAGCAAAACCGATAGATTTAAATCCATTACTTAATGTATACAAACCACCAAGGTCAATACCCAATCCTGAGCTGCTATAGGCTTCAATATTGGATGTAACATATTTAAAATTGATACCGATAGTTAATGGATCAAAAATTTTTTTTGATGCCCCGGCAATTAATGCCAATTCACCCGCTCTGAATGTTCCGGTTTTATTACCAAACTCATCCGTCGCCAGTATATCTCCATGTTGTAAATATTGTAAACCTCCGGAGATTGTAATTTGTTGTTTGTCGAGATAGTAACCTACACCCAGACCAGAATTGGAAGACCCGGAATAATAAAAACTCTGACTGATACCTACCTGTTTTACACTTGCCGGTGAAGCTAAAGCAGGATTAAATTGGGACAGTACAATATCGCTATCTACCGCACTTATATATTTACCGCCTAAAGCAAGACTTCTTGCAGATGGTGCCAGATTTAAAACCTGGAAAACAGTCTCTCCCCCGTTTTGTCCAAAAATTACATGGCTGATCAGCAGAAATGAAATCAAACTTATGATCCTACGGATGATCCGTTCGATATGATTAATTTTAAGCGCCAAGGTGGCAAAGGTAAGGGTTATTGTTTTCAATACCTGTGGAGCTAATTAGTGTAAACTGTTATAAAATGTTTCGTCAAAATACTATCAAACCCTTAAAAACTTGTTATTACCAGTTATATCGTATTCCGGCCATAATACTGCTCTGAGCACCGGGATTATAATAACGATTGGCAGCAGCATTGATATCCGGTCCTGAACTGTATTGTTCATTCAAAAGATTTTCTCCGGAAAGTGTAAAATGAATACGGTGTGTAATATCCCACTGAGCATAACCATTCAATAAACTGTACGATGGTAGATTTGCAGTATTAGCATCATTCAAAGGCAGATCCGATTGATAATAATAGGATAATCCCAAATGAATCTTTGGTACGATAAGCCAGTTTAACTGTGTGGTAATCGAATGTTCCGGCACACCGGTCATGCTGAGACCGCTAAAATCTGTGGTTCGTTGTTTGTAATTAATAAACTCATAGGGTTGCCATGCAGTTGCAAATGATAGATCCAAAGTTTTAACTCTGTATCGTAAACTGGTCTCGATCCCATGTATTATAGCTCCGCCTGAATTGATAAAATATTCAACTCCGGCCAGGTCATTCCTCCTCACTATGGCATCCTGTAGTTTTAGACTATATAGATTAAGGTTGTATTCCAGTTTTGGACCATAGTTTCTGTATCCCAATTCATAATTCCAACCTTGTTCCGGCAATAACTCCTGATTGTATTCTCCGGAGGATGGTCTTATTTCTGCAAGGGTCGGAGGAGAATTTCCTCGTGCAGCGGAAACAAATACGCTGGAAACTGAAGATAAATTATAAGAAACAGACAGTCTTGGCATCAGCACCGGACCACTTTCTTTCCTATTAAATTTGATCGCTGATCTGTCTTTGAATTTAAATATTTGTTGATTGAGACTGACACCCGATAAGATTTGCCATCGGTCTATGTTCCATTGTAATTGAGTAAAAAGATTAGATTGATTTCCTACTATATTGGATGCCACCTGTAATGTGTCGATGGTGCCTTTTTTATTGCCAAAGTTTTTAATCAGGGTAGTTTGAGAAAGATATTCGTAGCCATTCGTCCATTCTATATTACCATGAGTAGATGATTTGAAATAGGTAAGTGATGGCCTGAAAGAATAATTCATTTCATTTCTTACTTCATAGTTGGTAATGAAAGGATTTTGAAAATCAGTATACCAGGCACTTCCTTTAGCTGAAATATTCCAGGCCCGATTCAATCTATAGTCATATCCGATGCCACCCATCATTGTTTTATTACGTATGCCGGCATGTTGTTCTACAGCTCCGGGAATTTTACCTGCAGAAGGTCTCGCTTGTCTTGGATTTGCAGTTTGTTGTTCGATAGTCAAACCTCCAGGGGTTTCATAGTCCAGGTCACTATATAGCTGGAATAATTGAAAGCTGGATTTGTTGCTTACATATTTTTGTGAGCTAAACAGCATATCCCTTCTAAGAGCTGATTGATCCCGGTAACCTTTACTTCGCTGATCACCTCCAAAAAATCGCAAATCCCAGTTTTTAACCTTGTATGCCAGATTCAAAGATTCTTGCCGACGATTATAAGATCCTATAGAAAGACTGGCTTCATTCCGGTCTGAGGAGTTGAGTAATAAAGCTCCACCAGCTCCGGAACCATACATACTGGATGCCGGACCCTTAATGACCTCAGCTTTACTGATCATCGATGGATTTAATAATTGCAAATAGGTATTACCACCTCCATCAGATAAAGAAAATCCATCCAGATATACCTTGATATTGCGTACGCCAAAAGGAGATCTAAGCGTAGAACCTCTTATGCTAAGCCGGTAACT
>JBDTUE010000180.1:0-8814 GCA_040007895.1 Saprospiraceae bacterium
GAATGAAAGGAAATGAAGGAATGAAAGGAATGAAGAATGAAGAAATGAAAGAATGAAAGGAATGAAGAAAATGAAAGAAGGAAAAAGTGTGAAAGTGGTTAATTGTTGAAGTGTTGAAAATGAAAGAATGAAAGGAATGAAGGAATGAAGGAATGAAAGGAATGAAATAATTAAGTGTGAAAGGAATGAAGAAGGAAGAATGATTGAATGACGAATGAGATTATTTCGGAAGTCGGATTTTTGATTTCGGAATAAGTGCTATAAATTGATTTAATGACGAATGACGAATAAATGAAAAATGAAAGGAATGAAGAATGAATCGAATGATGATTCGCCGAAATCCGAAATCGCAAATCTGAAATAGCTTATCTTCTCGGTTCATTTTTGATTCAAGCCTGTCCGAAAACGGACACTTCAAAAAAATAATATTTGCTTAAATAACTGATTATCAATTCATTGGATTTCGGCATATTTGCTGCATTCTGCACATTAGTTTGTAATGATATAAGGAAGACTTTAAAAAGAATGTTTCTTATCTAAAAAACTAAACTCTTGTCCATGTTCAATAATTACATTACGATTGCATTTCGGAACCTACTGAAAAACAAGACATTTTCCCTCATCAATATTACAGGGCTTGCTATGGGCCTCGCAGTATTTTTAATGATCATGTTGTGGGTCAATAATGAGAGGTCCTACGATGATTTTCATCAGGATAAAGACAGGATCGCAGCGATCATGACCAATCAAACATTTGGCACTAATGATATCGCTACTTTTCCTGCGGTACCATCCCTGTTAGCAAGTGCCCTGATAAAAGATCTTCCTGGTATAGAAAGTGCGACGACCACCTCCTGGGGTGACTATCGCCAGTTTAGTGTAGACAAAAAGGAATTCATCGAATATGGTTTATATGTAAGCCCTGAATTCCTAAAAATATTTACGTTTCCATTGACAAAAGGGAATCCGGATAAATCCCTGCTTCAACCCAATACGATCCTGATCACAGAAAAATTGGCGCTGAAATATTTTGGATCAGAAGACCCAATAGGTAAAACGATAATGATCGAACAAAATAGTCCCTATAAAGTTGAAGGTATATTGAAAGACATCCCGGCTAATGCAACATTGACGTTTGATTTTTTGATGCCCGTAAAAGATTTTATCGCTGCGAATATGTCAATCAGAGAATCCTGGGATATCAACAATATGCGGGCTTATTTGAAATTGAAACCCGGAGTAGATAGAAACCAGTTCAATTTTTCATTAAAAACTTTTTTAAATCATTATACAGATAAACAAGCCAAATCAGAATTGATCCTATGGGATCTAAACGATTGGTACCTCCGTTTTGATTTTAAGCAAGGTAAGTATGCCGGAGGTGGAAGAATTGTATATGTCAGGATGTTTACAATGATTGCACTTTTTATTTTATTCCTGGCCTGCATCAATTTTATGAACCTTTCTACCGCTCGGGCTACAAAAAGATCGAAGGAAGTAGGTGTACGGAAAGTAATCGGTGCAGGAAGAGCATCTTTAATTACTCAATTTTTAAGTGAATCAGTATTGCTATCCGCTCTGGCCGGGATTATAGCGATTGCATTAGTTTCGCTGGCCTTGCCGGCATTCAACGCATTTCTACGGAAAAAGATTGAATTAAATTTTAATGATTTTAATAATGTTGCTGTTTTCCTTCTAATTATTTTGACAACTGGGATATTGGCGGGAAGTTACCCCGCAGTGGTTTTGTCTTCATTCAAACCTATAAAAGTTTTGAAAAATATTCTTACTACCAATATATCTAATACAGTATGGATAAGAAAGGCTTTGATGGTGACACAATTTATTGTTTCCATTGTGTTGATTGTAGCCACACTGGTCATTGCTGAGCAAATAAATTTTATTAAAAACCGCAACCTCGGATATCAAAAGGAACACCTCATATGGTTTCCTAATAATATTGCAGCGGATAAAAATGAAGTCGCTTTGCGGGAATTGAAAAAAGTGCAGGGAGTTACTCAAGCAGCGCAATCTTCGATGACTTTTACGATGGCCAATAATCGGGGATCCAAAGTTGATTGGCCGGGTAAAGCAGAAGGGCAGGAGATATTCTTTAGTTTTATTGCCGCTAGTCATGATATACTACAGACTATGGGAATTGCCGTGTCAGAAGGAAGATCTTTTTCAACATCCTATGTTTCAGATACTGGAGCATATATCCTCAATGAAGAAGCTGTCCGGAGAATGGGTATTAAAAATCCAATAGGACAAACTTTAAATTCAAATGGTGTTTCAGGTACTATAGTGGGTGTAGTTAAGGACTTTCATTTTGAATCCCTGCATAGTCCAATAGCTCCGGTCATCATCATGTGCCGTCCCGACTGGACATGGAATATCTATGTGCGAACGGATGGAAAAGATATACAAAGTACATTAAAAGGTATTGAAGAAGTATATAAAAAAATGGCTCCGGGTTTTGTTTTTGATTATAATTTTCAGGATAAAGAATATGAAAGATTATACAGGAGTGAAACACAAATCGGAGTCCTTGTCAAGTGGTTTGCTTTTTTTGCCATCTTTATTTCCTGTCTGGGTTTATTTGGACTGACTACATTTACCGTTGAAGTGAAAGCAAAAGAAATAGGGATACGAAAAGTATTAGGCGCATCTATCACCAGTATCCTGAGTTTGATTTCAAAACAATTTATTGGGCTCGTAAGTATTGCAGCTATCGTTGCTATCGTGCCGGCTTATTATTACTCGAATAACTGGCTACAAAATTTTGCTTACCGTTCCGATCTGCAGTGGTGGACCTTTGGTATAGTGGGGATCAGCGTCATCCTCTTTTCCCTTTTTACAGTATGTATTATTTCATTGAAACATGTTACTATTAACCCCATAAAATCTTTAAAAACAGAGTAAATGAAAGGCAAAAAGGTAAAAGGTGAAAAGGTGAAAAGGATGAGAAATAAAAGGTTTTTCGCCCTTGACCCTTCACCTTTTAACCTTTAACTTCTCACCTCAAACCTCTCCTCATGTTCAATAACTATATCACCATCGCACTCCGCAATCTTTGGAAGAATAAAATATTTTCTTTCATCAATATTTCAGGCCTCACGATTGGCCTTGCCTGCGCTATGCTCATCATTTTATATACTAAGGATGAATTGAGTTATGACCGGTTTCATAAAAACAATCCAAATATTTACCGGGTAGTGAATAGATGGTATAATCCGGATGGAAGTCTCAAACAAGGAGATGGAAATACCGGTGATATGCAGGGACCCAAGTTTAAGGATAAAATCCCTGAGTTTTTATCTTATGTCCGTATTCAATCAGATCAAAAAGATATTCGACATAATAATGAGATCAAAAACTATGGACAATTGATGGTTGACTCCAATTTTTTCAGCGTATTCACATTTCCATTATTGTCGGGTAATCCTGCCACCTGTCTTAATGATCCTCATTCAATTGTCTTGTCAGAGGATATGGCAATGAAATTTTTTCCACAGGATGCTGCGCATAATTCAAAAGATGTAATTGGAAAGACCCTTGAAGTAAAAAATGAAGGGAAGTTTGAAGTATATTCTATTTCCGGAGTAACCAAAATTTGTCCGCAGAATTCTTCTATTAAATTTGATTTTTTATTGCCTAAAAAAGTCGATCCAAAGGAATACCAGTTAAGTGATAATTGGTTTAATTTTTTTCAGAATACAATGGTCATACTTACTCCGGGAGTCGATGTTAAAGCGGTTGAAACTAAAATGAACCAGGTCTACGAATCGGAATGTAAGGAATCCATTGAAAAAATGTTGAACGAATATGGGGTAAAGGAAACAGCTAAATATTTTCTTCAGCCAATGACGGAAATGCATTTGAGTAAAGAATTTATTGCGGGCAATGGGTTGACAGACGGCAGCAATCCTTTTTATTCGTATATCCTGACAGGAATTGCAGTATTTATTTTGATTATTGCCTGTATTAATTTTATAAACCTGGCCGTTGCCCGTTCATTAAAGAGAGCTAAAGAAATAGGAGTGCGCAAAGCAATTGGTTCTGGCAGGGGTCAGTTGATCAGTCAATTTTTAGGAGAATCATTTATGCTTTGTTTTATCGCGTTTGTTTTGGCCATTGTGCTGGCTGCATTAATCCTGCCAACCTTTAATCACTTAGCCAATAAATCGCTTTCTTTCACATACCTGATGGATTACAAATTGATTGGAATTTACATTACTATGTTTTTCATCACCGGGATCATAGCCGGATTTTATCCTGCTGTAATGATGAGTGGATTCAGTCCGGTGGATACCTTATATGGACGGTTTAAACTGGCAGGTAAATTTTTAGTACAAAAAAGCCTCGTCGTTCTTCAATTTGGACTTGCTTCATTTTTGATTATTGCCACCCTGGTCGTTTATTCACAATTTAAGTACCTGGTCAATAAAGACCTTGGGTATGATGACAAGAATGTGGTCATGGTCAATAGTTGGGGAATGGAAACGAAACAAGCGATTTTATTTAAAAATGAATTATTAAAGAATCCCAATATTGAAACTGTCTCATTAAAAAATGGAGGAAATTGGGGAACAGTGGCCAAGGTAAATGGTGAAACTCAATTAAGCTTTAACTATGAAACTGTGGATGAAGATTATTTGCCTATGTTTAAAATACCAATCTTGCAGGGTAGAAACTTTAGCAAAGACTTTCCATCGGATTCTTCTCATTCCGTTTTAGTCAATGAAACCTTTGTAAAAAAATCAGGATGGAAAGATCCATTGAATCAAATCGTGGATTTCTGGTTTAGAAATGAGAAATACTCTGTGGTAGGAGTAGTGAAGGATTATAATATCGACGGATTAAATGAAGAGATTAAGCCCCAGCTTTTTACTATGAAAGCTTCTAACAAGTTTGGAATGGCTAACATTAAAATAAAGCCAAATTCCGAGGCGGCAAGCCTTGCTCATATTGCAGCTACTTATAAATCCATTTTCCCGATCAATGCCTATTCCTATAAATTTATGGATCAGGAAAATGTCAAGCGATATGAATCTGAAGCTAAGTGGAAACAAATCATTTTGTTCAGCTCTATCCTTACGATATTCATTTCGTGTATTGGTCTTTTTGGCTTGGCAAATTTGTCTACGGAGAGAAGAACGAAAGAGATCGGAGTACGCAAAGTGCTCGGAGCGTCAGTATCCAATATTGTCAGCTTGTTATCCACTGATTTCCTGATCTTAGTATGCATCTCCTTTGTTTTTTCATTTCCAGTCGCGTACTATGCTGCTAATAAATGGCTAGCCAATTATCCGTACCGGATTGATATTAGTATCTGGATATTTGTCATTACTGCATTAGTGACTGCTTGTATAGCTTTAGTTACTGTGGGTTGGGATGCCATAAAAGCTTCAATGATGAATCCGGTCTCTTGTCTGCGAACGGAATAAGAATGACCTTTGAAAGGAGCGTTTAATCCCATTGAAAGCGCTTCATAATACGGACATAAAGGAGATATGCAACGTTTTACCAATACACGACTCCTTGTTATATGGTTAAGAATTATTTTGTTATTGCCTGGCGAAATCTCATCAAACAGCCTTTTTATTCTATTATCAACATTTCCGGGTTGGGAATAGGGTTTATTGCTGTTTTCTTTATTTTTTTATTTGTAAAAGACGAATTGAGTTTTGACCGGTTTCACGTAAATAAGGATCAACTTTACAGGCTCCACTTTTTTGGAAAACTCGGGGACCAGGTAATTAACTCAAGTGCTACACCGGGACCGGCCGGACCCTTGTTCAGTCAGACTTTCCCTGAAGTAAAAGCTGCCTGCAGACTCAGAAGCCATGGTGTCTACTCAGTAAAATCAGGAATTAAAGCTTTTCGTGAACCCAAAGTAATCTTTTCAGATAGCACTTTCCTTGACTTGTTTACATTTAAAACCATTGAAGGAAGTGTAAAAACAGCCTTGTCTCAAAGTGGTCATGTCGTTATCAACCGGTCTATAGCTAAAAAATATTTTGGAAATGATCCCGATAGCTATCGGAAAGCTATAGGTAAGATATTGACTTTCGATAATGATAAGTCCTATATGGTATCGGCTATCATCGAAGATATGCCTCAAAATAGTCATATGCAGTTTGATTTTTTGCTTCCCCTGACTTCCCGAAAGGATAGCTATGAAGACAATTGGGGAAGTACTAATTATTACACTTATTTTTTATTGAAAGAACATGCTCATCCATCTGAGCTTTCAGCGAAAATGAATGATTTGTTTATAGAGAAATTTAAAATTGTACTCAAAGAGTATCTCAATGCTTCGTGGGAAGATTTATTAAA
Organism: Saprospiraceae bacterium; assembly: GCA_040007895.1. Taxonomy (GTDB): domain Bacteria; phylum Bacteroidota; class Bacteroidia; order Chitinophagales; family Saprospiraceae; genus JADJLQ01. The sequence continues at coordinate 6,340 of JBDTUE010000180.1, forward strand.
ACAGGGAAATTTTGCACGGGTAGAACTATTCCCAGTTGTAGACATTCATTTAAACGCTGGTTTGGACGATGAACTAATGCCGGGTGGAAGCAAGAGTCAGGTATATATCTTCAGCATCATAGGATTAGTCATATTATTATTGGCGTGTATCAATTTTATTAACCTCTCTACTGCGAGAGCTTCTATTCGTGCAAGGGAAGTTGGCGTAAGGAAAACGATAGGGGCACTCAAAAGTGCATTGGCTATCCAGTTTGTTTCTGAAAGTGTATTGTTTAGTACCTTAAGTGGACTATTCTCCATAGCTATTATGTGGCCTCTAGTACCTGTATTTAACCGGGTAGCTGGTAAAGAAATCTTGTTTTCAAATTTATTTAACCCGCCAGTACTCATTCCTTTTATGGGTATCATTGTGATTACCGGATTCCTTGCAGGGATTTATCCGGCATTTTATTTAGCTTCTTTGGAACCAATTAAAGTACTTAAAGGAACATGGTCGGCCTCCCGGAAAAGCTTTTTTCGAAATGGACTTACGGTATTCCAGTTTTTTATTTCAGTTGTTTTAATTATAGGTTCAATGACCATTTATAAACAACTTAAGTATATGCAGGAAAAGAAGCTGGGCTTTAATAAAGATCAGGTATTGATCATAAGTGATTATTACCTTTTAGGAAAAAATAAAGATGTATTTAAAAATAGGATTAAATCCTTCTCACAGGTAAAAAGCGCTTCAGTAAGTGACTTTCTGCCAGCATCCACCGAGCGAAATACCTCTTCCATTATCAATGGTAAAGTAGCTTCACCAGCTAATGCTATCCTGGTTAACAATGGATGGACAGATCGTGATTTTGTCAAGACCATGGAATTAGATATTATCCAGGGACGTGATTTTGATAAAGACATTCTTACGGATAGTACCGGTGTTATCATCAATGAAGCTTTAGCGCGCTCATTGGGATATCCTGATCAGCAGGTCCAGGGTAAAATCATAGGTTTACCACAAGAAGAGAGCAAACTAACAGAGTACCATGTCCTTGGCGTGATTAAAGATTTTAATTTCAGATCCTTGCAATATAAGATTGAACCTCTCGCTATTTTTAATGGCGGAAGTTCAGAATATATCTGTATTCGAATGAATACCAATCAGGTTATGCAAGGCATGCAACATATTGAAGCGCTTTGGAATGAATTAGCTCCCGGAAATCCGTTTACCTATAGTTTTATGGATGAACGCTATCAACAGTTATATGCCTCAGAACAAAAGACCGGCACTATCAGCTTTGTGTTTTCGTTTCTTGCTATATTCATTGCAGGTATGGGCTTGTTGGGATTAGCGACATATTCTATCCAGCAAAGAATTAAAGAAATAGGAATTCGTAAAGTCCTTGGTGCCTCCACCAGTGGGATTATGCGAATGATGTCAAAAGATTTTATTGTACTGATAAGCTTATCTATTTGTTTCGCTGCTCCTATGGCCTGGTATCTCATGAATAAATGGCTACAGGGATTTGAATATAGAATTGCTTTAAATGGTTGGATATTTTTGTCAGCGGGATTAGGCATATTGTTCTTAGCTCTTGCAATTGTAATAATTCAAACTTTAAAAGCTGCTTTAACGAATCCGGTAAAATCACTTAGAACTGAATAAGTAAGGCATGAGGTAGAAGGGTTAAAAGGTTAAAAGGTTAAAAGGTCAAGGGTGAAAAGGTGAAAGGTGAAAAGGTGAAGGATAGAAAATAAATATCTAAATGGACTATGGAACAAAAGTATCAGTCGTTTGAAGATTTAATTATTTGGAAAGAAAGTATGAAACATAGTGTTGAGATTTATAAATTGTTTAAATCTTGTAAGGACTTTGGATTCAAAGATCAAATTCAGCGGTCAGCTATATCTGTACCTTCAAATATTGCTGAAGGATTTGAACGACAAACTGATAAAGAATTCGTACAATATCTTTTTATTGCAAAGGGATCAAATGGAGAATTAAGAACTCAAATCTATCTGGCAATTGAATTGGGATATATTGAGAAAGCACATGGATTGACTTTAATAGAAACAACTAAAAAAATTTCAGGCATGATTTACCGCTTAATTCAAACAAGAAGAAAATGACGTTATCCTTAACCTTTTAACCATTAACCTTTTGACCTTTCATTCTATGCTAAAAAATTATTTCTCCACAGGACACTTCGTGAAAATCGCTTTTCGTAATATCTGGAAAAACAGATTGTATTCAACCATCAATATTTTTGGATTGACGGTCGGACTGGCAGCTTGTTTGCTGATCAGTGTTTTCATTTTACATGAATTGAGTTACGATACATTTAATATCAATAAAGATCGTATTGTACGTGCAACGATGCAGATTGGTCATGCTGGAACGGAATCCAATGTAGCGACGACGGGAACCAAACCCGGTCCACATTTTAAAAGGTTATTTCCTTCTATTGAAGAATATGTCAGGACGTATAAAGCAAC
>JBDTUE010000181.1:0-8654 GCA_040007895.1 Saprospiraceae bacterium
TTGGTGGTTTTTTGGCAGTGAAGAAGCATTTAATAAAATGGATAAATCCAAAATGATCACCGTGGATGCAGGCGTTTATTATCCATCGTTAGGCAAATCCAATGGGGAAATAGCCGGTGAAAGCCGGAGTATGCATCGATGCCAGGGTATGGGAGCCTCGGGTGTACGAGGTGGATCTGACGAATATCTCGATCTATTAAAAGGCGAACCTATCACTCAACATGATAATCCATTTGCAGGTATTGATATTACCTGGAACCGGGTCAAAGGAGGTGCTATCCTGATCCCATTGATTAATGAAATAGAAAAGAAATTTCAATATGATAATCCTGCTGCATCTATCAGCAAACTGAATAAAGTATACCAGCTGATCCAGGCATTACCTGAAACGTATTGGAAAAAAATAAAGACTGAAGAAATAAAAACAATCATTCAGCAATGTGCCGGTCTTTATATCGAAGCAGTAAGCAGCAATCATGCGGTGGCACCAGGCGAGGCTAATATATTTACTGCTGAGCTTATAAACAGAAGCAAAGCTAATATCATATTAAAATCGGTGAAATTCCTTCCTATGGCAGATGCTGACACGACAGGCACGGTCATTTTAGCAACCAATAAAGACTGGAAATTTATTCGCAGAACGATAATGCCTAAAGAAATTGCCAATACAGGCCATTATTGGTTGAGCCAGGTTCGTGAACAAGGCATGTATAAAGTAGATGATCAAAAATTAAGAGGTCTGCCACTTTCACCAAGATCCTGTAAAGCTGTCTTTGAATTAAATATTGAAGGCACTAATTACACTATAGAAAAAGATATAGTCTATAAATGGGTTGATCCGGCTAAGGGAGAATTGTACAGACCCTTTGAGATCACAGTTCCGGCGTTCGTCAACCTGGATAGTAAAGTTTATGTATATGCTGATGCATCCCCAAAAAAGATAACAGTACTTGTTAAATCAGGTGTGACTAATCTCAATGGTGATGTAACGCTGGAACTGCCGGATGGTTGGAGATCGGAACCCAAATCAATACCTGCCCAGATTAAAGTAAAAGGCAATGAACAAGGATATTCATTTTTAGTATATCCGCCGGCACAAGCCAGCGAAGGAAATCTAAAAGCCATCATTACTATTGATGGTAAATCATATGATAAAGAATTAGTAGTGATTAATTATGATCACATTCCTTATCAGATGGTTCAACGTCCCGGTATTGCAAGGATATTAAAACTAGATATACAGAAAGGGCCTGATAAAATCGCCTACATCAATGGAGCCGGTGATGATGTCGCTAAATGCCTGGAACAAATAGGTTATCAGGTGACTATCCTCTCTGATAAAGATATTTCATCGGATGTATTGGCCAGGTATGATGCTGTAGTCATGGGTATAAGAGCATATAACACAGTAGACCGCCTACGCAATGTGCAGGGAGCCTTAATGGAATATGTGCAACGTGGAGGTAATCTGGTGGTCCAGTATAATACCAATTTCAGGATGGTAACGCAGGATATCGGCCCTTATCCACTGAAAATAGGTAGAGAAAGAGTATCTCAGGAAGATGCCGAAATGAGAATGTTATTACCGGATCATGCCGTTTTAAATATTCCTAATAAAATAACCACCAAAGACTTTACTCATTGGATTCAGGAGAGAGGACTGTATTATCCGAGTGAATGGGATAAAAAACAATATGCGGCTATCCTGTCCAGTAATGATGCCGGAGAATCTGCATTGGATGGTGGAATATTGGTTGCTAAATATGGCGATGGCAATTTTGTATATACCGGGCTTTCATTTTTCAGGCAATTACCTTCCGGTGTTCCCGGTGCATACCGTCTATTCGCAAATATGCTTGCCTTAAAAAAGAATTCTAAATCATGAGTAAGCAGGAAGCTGAACCGAAAACCTGGCAACCCGGTTATACATTGATGTTAAGTGTATTAGTTGCTTTTATTATTTTTCTTTTAATCCTCAATAAAATTTATAATTAGTATTTAATCAACTCTGAATTCTTAAGTTAATTATAACAACTGGAGTACAGCGTTGGAATAGAGGATTTATATCTTTGACTTCAATTCATGAGTTATTTAGATTGGGCCATACTTAGTTTCTCCCTGGTCAGTATTATAGGATACGGCATCTATAAAACCAGGCACACTAAGACGCACGATGCATTCTTAAAAGGTAATGAACACGGCCGTTGGTGGACGGTGTGTCTCGGTGTGATGGCTACACAAGCCAGTGGTATCACCTTTTTATCTACTCCCGGACAAGGTTATAGCGATGGGCTTCGTTTTGTACAATTTTATTTAGGCTTGCCGATAGCCATGCTTATTATTTGCATCACCTTCATTCCAAAATTTTTTTATTCAGGAGTTTATACGGCATATGAATATTTGGAAAAAAGATTTGATCTGAAGACCAGGTTATTGACTTCTTTTCTTTTTTTAATTCAACGGGGGCTCGGAGCAGGTATCACATTATATGCTCCGGCGATCATCATGAGCGCCTTGTTTGGCTGGGACTTTAAATGGATTGTATTCCTCTCAGGGGTCTGCGTCATCTTATATACCATTAGTGGTGGCGCCCTGGCAGTGAGCAAAACACAGACGTTGCAAATGACTGTAATGATGTTGGGTTTGATTTTTATTTTTTCAATTATTTTATTCCAGTTAAAAGGAATCACCTTCAACCAGGCTTTACAAATAGCCGGATGGTCCGGAAAAATGAATGCTATAGATTTTCATTTTGATTTAAAAAACCGGTATAATATCTGGTCTGGTCTGATCGGAGGTTGTTTTATTCAATTGGCTTATTTTGGTACAGATCAATCCCAGGTGCAACGATATCTTGGAGGTAAATCTATACAACAAAGCAGGTTGGGTCTTATTGCAAATGGAATATTCAAAATACCCATGCAATTTTTTATTCTACTCACCGGTGTAATGGTTTTTGTATTCTTTCAACTTAATAGCAGTCCTTTGTTTTTCAACAAACCGGTTGAAAATAAAATATTACAATCTTCTTATGCAGGGGCTTACAAGGAGCAGCAAAACAAACTGTCCTCTATTTCTGAACAAAAGAAAAACCTTCATCTTCAACTTTTGAAAACTCCGGATGCCTCCGAGGGATCACAATCTTTACTTAAAGATTTAGATAAGCAGGAAAGCCAGGTAAGGACAGAAGCTAAAACCATTATTAAAAAAGCTCTTCCTTCAGCAGAGACTAATGATCGTGACTATATCTTTTTATACTTCGTATTGAATCACCTGCCTATGGGTTTAGTAGGTTTGTTATTGGCGGTAGTATTTTCTGCAACGATGTCTTCTACCTCTGCTGAATTATCAGCATTGGCAGGTACTATGGCCATTGATTGGGCTCAAAGGCTTTCGCATAACACATTAGATTCTAAAAGGATTATCCGGTATACCCGATGGTTTACGGCTTTCTGGGGCATGTTTGCAATCTTCTTTGCCTGGTATGGTTCCTTATTTGAAAACCTTATCCAGTTTGTAAACCTTATTGGATCACTTTTTTATGGAACGATCCTCGGAGTTTTTGTGGCCGCATTTTATTTTAAATATCTGAAAGGAACCGCTGTATTCTATGCAGCTATTCTTTCCGAAATTATCGTGATCGTACTCAATAAAACGACGGATATAGGATTCCTTTGGTTTAACCTGATCGGCTGTGGATTGGTGATTTCTATTGCAAGTTTGTTTTCACTTCTGCCTGCTTCAGGTTTACTTCGTCAAAACAAATCCTGATCTGCTTTTTTTAGTATTTTTTACCTGATAACCTGTAGTCAGTAGCGAGACATATTTTTTATGATGTTCGTGATAGATTAAATTTTTAGTTATTAATTGATTTAACGCATCATCTATTTCATCTTCAGTCCGATGAATGAGTTCTTGTTGAATAGTGATTCGCTTCACGGGTTGATCTGTCAATTCAAGTATTTGCAAAGCCAGAGGATCCAGAGTAATGATCTTATGATAACCGGATCTGGTATCATGAACCTCGGAAAGTTTGGGGTCAAGATATAACATCGGTTTCAACAAATTATCATCACCTATAAATCGGGTATTCCAATTCCTTGTTTTTTGCAAAAGAACAGGCCTCCATTGCCTGACGATATGTTTATGCATGGCTTCCTGGTTGGCATCTTCAAAATAATATGCAATATTCATGAGCACATCAAATCCCAATCCAGGATATAAGAAATTATAAAAATCAGCCGGAACAAGATGCAGACCATATGTAGTCGATTTACTGAAATAAGGACTATACCTGTCAAATCGAACAGCGTAAACTGACTTGGGTGGCTGCAAATGATATAAAAAGGAAAGATCCTGATCGTATACTTCGTAAGCGTTGATAGGCTCTTCAGGAAATCCAATCAATAAATTCCAGGCCAGATTTATTTTTAATGAAGCTGCATTTTTTAATAAAGCGATATTACCCACTGCTGTCTCGCCCTTTTTCATCAATTTTAAGGTAGCTGTATTGAGTGATTCAATGCCCGGTTGCATTGTCCATACATGAGCTTTAGATAATACTTCTAATTCCTGTTTTGTCAGATCAGCTTTTACTTCGTAGAATAAGGATACTTTAGGTGGTACAGTCAAATGTGGAAACACTGTATCGAGGTAATCCCTTGGCATGATATTATCCACGCTGGAAAAATATTTTACAGAAGAATACCTGGTAAATAAATCATGCAACATATCTATAGCCAGGGTTGCAGACATGGATCTAAATGACATATTATTTGTATTCAGTCCACAAAAAGTACAATGTGCTTTAGCTCCCCACCAACAGCCTCTTGACGTCTCGAATAACAAGACCGGCACTATATCCAATGAAGTCCATCTATTGTTAATTAAATCGACAAATGAATCATAGTCGAGCCTGATCTTATGATCGATAGGCAGTTCTTTCCCTTTTCTCCCTATAGCAGTGTCTGATACAGCGTTTGTATTTTCTTTTGAGAAAACCCCATCAATTGTATGACACTTATGATGTTGCCCCTCAACCAGGTAAGAAATAAACTCCGGAAAACTGATGAGTGAAGGTCCTGAAAAAACAAAATCTATAGCGGGGATATTTTTTATGATCGCCTCTCCCATTGGAGATTCACAATTGGCACCACCCATTACAATTATCAACTTAGGGTTTTTCTCTTTTAATTTCACAGCCATTGCAAAAACCGGAATATTTTGAGAAAACAATGAAGTCAACCCAATTACGTCATATTCTAACAGGTGGTATTTTTCTATCAAATAATCAAAAAACCTATCTAATTGTGCCCGCTTTGCAAGTAAAATTTTAGAATAAAACTGCAATACATTTAAATCCGGATTCTCCGTATGTAATAGCTCTTCACTCTCTTCGGGAAGAAGTTGAAAGTGTTTTAAATATTCATCCTGATTATCAGGCTCTGATGGAAATGCTATTTGTCGAAAAAACCATTCACCGATATTACAATACATTGCAGATGGATTTTCTGCAACAAAATCGTAAATCATCCGTCCCAGAAAAGCTCCAAAATCGAGATTGAGATAATGAAGGTCCACCTGTACACGATCCTGAAACTGCTCCAGGATTTTAAATTTAAGTTGAGTAAGTGCAATAGATGGCAAATGCAAATAGCCAAAAGGCATATTGATCAAACCGATCTTCATGAATTCCTGCGTGACAAATCTTTCATGTAGGGCAAATTGAGAAATCCCTTATAACAAAACTATAAACTGCTACAATGGGTGTTTAAGAAATCTAATCAATAAAAAGTATGGATATCCTTATCATTCAGATTTAATTTATAAGGGAACAAAGCCATTTGATTGTTGATCCTGAAAATGGCCAATTGCTGGTAGGCTTTAATATCACTTAATTTAAGGCCTGTGACGGGTTTACCATGCAAAAAATCTTCAATTTGCTTTTGGTTGATTGGTTTAGCCCCTTTAATAATTTGTAATTGTCTCACAATAATTGCCGGGTTGACGCCCTGGCTTTGTTCTTTTTCAATAGCTTTACGAAGGGATAATGCAGCCATAATCTGGTTGGGTTTAGGATTAAAAAAATAAAATTATGAAGTCTAAATTATAAAATAAATATCAAATATTTAAACCATAAAATCTAAAAGTGGCTTGCGGATGAATTCCAGAATAGAATCGCATAACAAATTAATATTTTCATAGCTTTGAGGGAGATTACCTTTGATTCAATCAAAACACTAATCCTACGTGAGCCGGGTGTTTAATGCATATATATTAAGTATCGTATTATTTGCAACAAGTCATCTCCATGCAGAGCGGCCACATGTCATCTTATTGGAATCCGGAGTAAATGGTCAGGAAATCCAGACATATGATATGTCTATTGCTCCCTATTCTAAAACCAGGGATGCTTCCCTGGATTATACCGTTCAGGATTCAGGGTTTCATTTTACAGAAAATTACAAGATTCACCTTGTAAAACCCGGTGTTACCTATTGGCTAAAATTCAATCTGCAGAATAGTACTCCATTGGATAAAGAATGGGTATTGTCTTATGAAGCCTGGTCCTATGTGGATTTTTATTTCAAAGACTCCCTGGAAACAAACTATCATCATAAACAATCGGGAAACTTACTGGCTTTTAATGACCGGGATTATCCCAAAGGCAATAATAATTTTATACTCATTCCCACATCAAGAAATCAAACCCTTGAATGCCTGGTGAAATTAAGTCTCCGGTATTCCAAATCAGATTACCCACCGACTAGTCTTAATTTTAAAATATATGAAAGATACCAGCTGGACCAGTATGAAGCACAAATAAGGCAATACATCAGCGTCTTTTTAGGCATTTTTCTGGTTATGTTTTTATTTAATTTATTCGTCTATATCTCCATCCAGGATACTAATTATCTCTACTACCTGGTGGTACTATTGATGTTTATGCTGACCACAGCGGACATCTCCGGATACAATGTTTCCATTATGAAGTGGATGCCTTCATTCCCTTATCTGAAGGATTATTTCAATATCGTCATCGTCACCCTGATTAGTTTTTTTAGTGTTTTATTTTGCAGGAAGTTCCTTGCTATCCCTGAGCGATATCCTTTCTGGGATAAAATTTTCAAAGTCCTGATGGTCTTATTTGTTGTGGATATATTTATTCTTCTATTTGATTATAGGACCGGGACAGATATATCGAATATCGTGAGCGTCTTATTTATCCTGAACATCTCTGTGGTGATCATCAAAAGCGTGCTGGATGAATATCCTTCCGCTATCTATTTATTGATTGCAATGATTTTTACTATCCTTGGTTCCTTTATTACCATTTTTGCTCAATTAGGTATATTACCTATGAACGACTTCAATATGAAGTATTCTTTGCCGATAGGGAGTTGTATAGAAATGGTATTATTTTCATTTGCACTCGGTTACCGAATCAATTTATTAAAAAAAGAAAACGAACAAAAACAGCTTAAAATAATTTCCCAGTTAAAAGAAAATGAACGAATCCAGTTAAGTGCTACCCAGGAACTGGAACGAAAAGTATCGGAGCGAACCAATGAGATAAAAATTCAGAAGGACATCATTCAATCCGAAAAAGAAAAATCAGAAAAGCTTCTATTAAACATCCTTCCAAAATCTACCTCCGAAGAATTAATGACCACCGGCAAAGCAACTCCTAGATCTTATGAATCGGCAACGGTGATGTTTACGGACTATGTATTATTTACTGCCATTGCTGAAAAACTTACACCTAAAGAACTTGTAGAAGATCTTGATTACTGTTTTGGTTGTTTTGATGACATCATCAATAAGTATGGGCTCGAAAAAATAAAAACCATCGGAGATGCTTATATGTGTGTAGGTGGTGTTCCCGTGCCTACTAAAAATCATGCTACGTGTATGGTGTATGCTGGTCTCGAAATTCAGGCTTTCATGAAGGAATGGAAAAAACAAAAATTAGATAAAGGGCAAACGCCTTTTGAACTCCGGGTAGGTATACATTCCGGACCTTTAACGGCAGGAGTAGTAGGCAAACAAAAATTTGCGTTCGATATTTGGGGAAGTACAGTTAATCTCGCCAGCAGGCTAGAGGCAGGTGGCGAATCGGATAGAGTTAATATCTCCGGAGCAACCTATGAAATGGTCAAAGCAGAGTTTAATTGCGAATACCGCGGCAAAATAGCGATCAAAAACAAAGGAGAGCTGGACATGTATTTTGTCCTGGGTCCCATTATTCAAAAGAAGGATTCCCTGGCTGAATTCCAAAGTAACATTTAGCCGACAAGGAATTTTGAGGGCCTAAAGTCAATTTGATGTGATTAAGCCAAGAACGAATTCCATGATCCGGTACAGAAGTATGGTTATTTATACACCATTGAATTAAAGCTTGATGTTTTTCCGGTTGTATTATTCGCTGGACTAAGAGTTCATCGAGGATGGATTTTATTTGATCAATGGATTGATGTTCTAACAATAATTCAAATCCTATGGTGTCACCAATCTTTTTAGTTGAACTATTTATTATCAAGCCAATCTCTTGTTTATTGTTGTCAAACTTCAACAACTTCTTCCGTATCAAATCCAAATCACCTATCGAAGGTATTGTTTGTAAATAACTGATTATTTCAGAAGCCTTCATCCCA
>JBDTUE010000182.1:0-8576 GCA_040007895.1 Saprospiraceae bacterium
AGGTTAAGAGATAGTAAAACGTCGGACAAGTATCGGTTTTCAACGTATCGTTTCTACTTTTGGTTGTTGCGTAAGTTCCCATTGAATAAAGTTTATTTCATCCCTGATTAAACGATCCACTAAATCTATATTCGATAACTGATAATTCCATTCCAGTTGTTTTTTGGCTTTTGATGGATCACCATACATTTCCACTAATTCATTGGGTCGAAAGAGGGCGGGATCACTACGAAGGTATTGAGAACGCTCAAGATCCAGTTGATTACAAACCAGATCTATCAGTTGTGATAATGACATCATATTGCCGGAACAAATGAGAAAGTCTTCAGCAATTTCGTATTGAAGTATTTTGTGCATGGCATCGATATACATCGGGGCATACCCCCAGTCCCTGGATATCTCTACATTACCAATCTTGAGTTCATGATGAATCAATCCTAATTTGATCCTGGTCAAATGGTTAATGATTTTTTTTACTACATACGATGGACCCCGCAGACAGGATTCATGATTAAACAAGATGCCATTCGTGGCAAAGAGGTTTTTGGATTCGCGGTAATTGATCACCATCCAATGAGCCGTAGCTTTGGAAATTCCATATGGACTGGCGGGATGGAAATATAAATTTTCTTTAAGTGGTAATTTGTCCCGGGATATATTTCCAAACATTTCACTGCTGGATGCCTGGTAAAATCTGATCTTTGGATTTACTTCAGCGATAGCTTCCAGCCAGGCTAATACACTGAGGATATTAAATTCAATCGTTTCAAAGGGAAGGTGAAAAGAAAGACCTACTGAACTTTGAGCAGCAAGATTATAAATTTCATCCGGTTGAATCTTTTCAAGTACAGCGATCAGACTTGATTTAGTTATAACATTCGTTTCAATGATCTCTACTTTATCAAGGATATCCAGGTATTTTAATCTGAAATTCTGAAACGTGTCCATAGACCGGGTCAATCCATAAACACGATAATCCAGTTCGAGCAGATATGCTGCCAGATATGCTCCGTCTTGTCCTCCGATGCCGGTGATGATAGCTGTTTTCAAATTTTTTGAACCACTGAGGGCACTAAGAGATTAGGTTGAGAGAATGAAAGGTTGAGGTTGAGAGAATGACGGAAGGCTTTGAACCACTGAGTTCACTAAGAGATTAGGTTGAGAGAATGAAAGGTTAAGGTTGAGGTTGAGAACCTGATCTCAAGACCAGTTATTTTATTAAAAACTCCATCTGCAGTGATTAAAACTGCCTGATTAATTATTGCAGTAGTGGCAATTATTGCGTCAGGTAATTTTAGTTTATACTTTTTTCTAACTTCAATGATTTTATTGACAAATGCAATATCAGATGCTAGAATACTAAAAACATTAATACGTTCAACAAATTTCCAGAATAACTTTATATCATTTTCAGTTAAATTACTAAAAGATAAAAACTCAATTTGAGTAATTACTGAAATCCCAATGGAAGGTGCTTCGCTTATAAATTTAATTAAATTTAAATCGTTCCGCAATAAGGAGACCACTGCCTTGGTATCTAATATTACGCCTTTCTCCATTCTTTTCGTAGTTTTCTTTGTTCCTTCAATGCATCACCGTTCCATTCCAATTTCCCCGTTAAGTCAGAAAAATCATGCTTATGCGGTTTTTCTTTTTTATTTATAACAATGACTACTTCAACTTCTTCATTGACATAAGGAGTATAAGCATCAACTAGTAAATGCCCGCTTTTTAATGTTTTCTGAGTTAATGTAATAGTATGCATAGATTATTGTTTAGCAAATGTACTGTTTCAGGAATAGAGGTTGAATTAGGTTGAGGGAATGACGGAAGGCTTTGAACCACTGAGTTCACTAAGAAGAATAGGTTGAGAGAATGAAAGGTTGAGGTTGAGAACCTGACGGAAGACTTTGAACTACTGAGGTCACTAAGAGACTAGGTTGAGATAACTCTTAGTGAGCTTAGTGGTTATTGTATTTAAAACTACGATTGAACAAATTTAAATTCAGTATAATGAACCGTACCTATGGGTTGGTTCATTCCCGGTGTTTTAAAATTAATCATCACCCTGGTGCCCTGACCTACCGGTTTTATAAAAACATCATTGCTGGGTTTTACACTATTTATTTTATATGGAAAAATGATCGTGCGGGTACCACTGCTTCCATTTAAATAACAAGAGATGTTTTTACCACGTTGATTTATTTCTATGGTACCACCCTGGACTGAAATATTATTCATAGTCAATTCGGGCCCGGGACCAAACCATGCCATAGTATGGGATTCATCCGATGCCAGGTGATAGGCAGATGGATAAATTTCAACTGTTTTATTTTGAATTTGATATTTAATATAGTTAGGACCTTTTGATACTATTTGAAATGGATTTTTTTGTCCTTTGAGTGTAGGGGTGATAATGTTAATCAATGGACTGTTCATTTTAATCCGAAGGATTTGTTGTTCTTCCTTATAATCCGCAAGATTTGTTTTTTTATAATCATTGGATTCATTAGTCGTCTGCCAGGTGGTAGCCCAATCGGCAAGACTAAATTGAACTGCAGCACTGTTGTAGGTCTGTACACTCCAATTGATACCACCATAAGGGTGCAATCGCCACGGTTGACCGGTAAAGTCAAATGTATTCCAGCCTTTATTCATTGTTTGAGCTGCCGTGCCTGAGGGAAGCTCTTTACTGTCAACATTATTATGCAATTTTTTTATTGGAGTGATCGGCCCCGCAGGAGTCTGTACAGGACCATCGGACATCATCATCATACTCCAGATAGATTCTACGGAAGTGGAATCATAAAAAACGTAGACCGGCAAGGAATCTGTAACATGGATTTCCATTATATTTCTAAACCAATGGCTGCTATCGGGATTCGTCATCTGTATGCGAGTAATAACAGAATTTTTAAGTGAGGCATATTCAAGCTGATTGCTTTTCGTCCAGGAAGCTCCATGTAACATCCCGCTAAAAATAGCCTGATCATTTTGTGCCCATTCCGGAAATTTAATAATCGGTATGACCATGCTCCTGATCTTAGAGCTTTGCGCAAGGGGCATATAAAAACTACTTCTGCTCAACGAGAGCGGAGCGCCCAAAGCATAGATGGCTGTCTCTCCACGATCATCGCCTCTATGGTCATAAAAAGTCTCTCCATTCAATACCCATAGGGCACTTTCCAATCTGCTATTGGCACCAAGTCGGAATTGAGTGGCATATCCATCATAAGAACAATCTGTCAGATTTAAAGATTTTGATGGCGGTGTATATTCATTCACAATGGCCAACGTAGATGGACCGGCGAATATATTATTAGGAGGTCCATTGTAATAAATGCTCAATAGTTGATTAGCAAATACCGGATCAATACTTTTTAAGCCGTTTGCTAAAAGTCCAAAACTGCCGGCACTTTCTTCTGAGCCATCCCCAAATGAAATCATTTTTCTGTTTCCATTAAACCGGCACGAAGGAGGAGTAAGTAGGGAGGTAAGAAAATAGGCATACTGTTTTACCCGCGGATCCTTAAATAAATCAATAAGTCCCGCCTGCCTGATCTGCATACAGGTAAACCAGATAGGATCGATCCCGGTCTGCGTATAATGCGGGCTACCAAAACTGGATCCATTAGGGAATATTACTTGTTGCATCTCTGCTTTAACCCCTGCTGGTATCTTTGACGCCCGGACTGCAAACTCTGGATCCTTACTTAATAAAAGTGCGAAAAAATTACGGCCATTGTTTATATACTGATGCACCATATTCGCCGGGCCACGATTGACTCCGGAATTATCAGCCAACGGGACATTGTCATCATCCCATAAAATTCTCGCCATAAGACCCATTAATTGTTCGAGTTCTTTTTTTTCTTTGGGTGTAATGAGAATAGATTTATCGGCAAACAAACCAGAGATGGTTAATGCCGTCGTTTTAAAATTGCGTACGCCGATCCAATACCTTGTATTTTTTCTAAACGTACCATCTCCTGTTTGATAGTTTTCGACCAATTCATTTTTCATCTGGAGGATACGGTTCAGAATAGATTTTGCAAGATCTTTCGATCTCCAGGCATCCCAAATATCCCGATTCTCACCATCTAATTGAATCAGGTGATTATAATAAACCTCATCCTTTTTAATGCGATCTATGATCTTAATTACTTCGGAAGCTGGCAAATAAATTGCACTTTGATAAAAGGAAGGATTCAACCTGACCGGTTTACTGGCCTTCAATACGATGGTAGCACCTAAAGCAGATCTTAGATTCATTTCCTTCGCAATAGGCTGATCTTTTTCGGGGGATAAGATTTCACTTGTATTGCTTATATAGATTCCCCATTGATATCTTTTTTGAGGAAACCATAAATTATCAGCAGTTCTTCTTTCAATAGATACTAAGATTTCAGCATCATTAGGTTGTTTATTTAAATTATCGTCTGGATTAATCCAAAGTCGGGGGCCTGACAACCGGGCACCGATTAACAGACTTGGACGGCCCTGAAAAAAACCAAATAGATTAGACCCTTTTGATTTACTATTGAACACCATCCAATACCTTCCTGTGTTTTGTTCACCACCTGCCTGGTCCCAAAGGGAAAGCTGTTCATAATAATTGTTTTTCGAAAAGTCCAGGTCTACGGTAGCATCCATGGGATAAGGCCTTGTATTTTCATCTCTGTAAACTCCGCCACCCGGTTCGTATCCATATTTAGGTGAGCTAGAACTCCAGCCACGATACCGTGCTTTATCAGGATCAAGTCCGTTGCTGATTTTGAATAAATAAGATATTTCATAGTCAGCCTCTTCCAAAATGATAATTGATTTCTGATTTTTTTTGACAGTTATCGTACATCTATAATATCCAGGGCCGGCTTCAGCTCCGCGATAAATCTGACCTTCAAAAGCAAATTTTGGTTTTAAAAATTTGTAAACTAACAAAACAGTTATTTCATCCTGATTTTGTTTGATGATTGAAGGTTGAAAAGAAACTGGATCAGTAGGAGCATATAACAAATTTATTGTGTTGTCTGAGTGTTGCCCGTCCGTATAAATCACGGATTGAATAGGTGCGTATTTAAATTCTTTTTTAGATTCAGCTTGTTTCCATGGGATGACGATTCCGCATAATCCGTTCTTTATTTCTAAAAACCCTGTGGCGGGATTCACTTTCATTTCTACAACAGATTTTACAGTTTGCCCATGCAGTTGGGACAGATTTAATAATATCGAAATGAAAATGAATTTAATCAATCGGGATTGAAATTTGTTTTTCAATTATTTACCAGAGTTTTTAGAAAATAGGTTTGTGAGCAAATAGTGCAAATATTGTTCCCCGGATTTAGTCACAAACCGTCTCAAAACTACAGCCTCAAAAAATGGTTGAGCAACATGAACTAAAAGTCGATGCTATTATGCAGTGACGCATTAAAAAGTAATTTTTTAACCACTAAGTTCGACTAAGAAAGCTTAATGTAAAAATGCTAAGTAATAAGCATATTAGATCACTTATCCTTTGTTAGATCTTTAATAATTTTCTTGGCAAGAAATTCATTAATTTCGATATGTCTTGGTATTGGTTGTGTAGTACCTTTTTCAGGATTGTGATAAATATCATGTTTCGCACCATGTCTTACAAGAATACAACCCTGTTTAATCAATACTTTGATTAAATCTCTTCGCTTCATACTATTAGAAGATCTTCCACTTTCTTTATTCCTACAATCTTTTCAGTTGAAAATATGTGATATAAATCCAGGAGATTTTCTTTGAGATCTGAAAAGTCGGTTCCTTGTGTCCAATGATCAGGAAAATCATTAAGATATCCAAGATATTTACCATCAGATTCTAACCAATACGTAAACTTAACTTTTGTATCCATCTAAAAACAATTAATCCTTAACGATTACCAAAGTTATATAAAAATAATATTAGAAACCTTGACCTCAGTGATCTTACTCAGTGATCATAGTGGTCCGGCTGTAAACTTCTTTATAAATACTGATGATATAATGCCTGTTTGCCAGGGTTCCAAAATAATGATGACCCTCGCCTTTAAACAATACAAACTCTAAATTTTGCTGAATGCTTCGTTTGATCCTATTTGATGTAATCCCCAAATTCAGTACTAATTAGGAGACTATAATCCCCAAATTTGGCATTATTTAGGAGAATACACTATAAATTTAACCTTTACTCCCTATTGGGCTTTAGGAAAATAAGTCGAGAGTAAGTACTGTAAATAATGCTCTCTCGGTTTTAGAACAAACCTTTTCAGAACTGAAGTATCAAAAAATGATTGCTCAAAAAACTCCTCTACTTCAGATAAATTTTTCGTTACAGCTGTATTAAAATATTGTTCAATAGAAGAAACAATCTCGGATACAGGATATGAATAAGGATATCCTATATTGATAATTTTATTCGTTAAGTCAGCGTCTGATAATATTTCAGAAATAATGACATTTAGATCTTCAATACCTATTAAATTTCTTTGGCATTGATACTGGATGGTAACAGGTAGTTGGTTTTTTATTCTATTTGTAAAATAATTCAAAAACGTATATGGATTGGTTGAAATGCCAACCACATTGGAAGGTCTGAAAATGATGTATCTACATCTACTGGTAGAAATTATTTTCTCCATTTCCAGTTTATGGAAAGTATATGGAGACATTTTATGTGTCACGCTATAACTGCTAAAATAAATCAACCGTTGATGTTGTAAACCTGATAATGTTTTTTCCAATAATTTTTTTTCGCGATCAAACTGAATTGGATCCGTCTCCCCGGAATTAGATACTCCGGATGCAAAAATGATATTGTAATCATCTTTTGCAAAATGCTGGAAGGCTGACGCTATCATGCCGTGACCGATTACCATGTAAATTTTTGAACCACTAAGGTCACTAAGGAGATATAATCTATTTTTTTAACCCCAAAGTACACTAAGAAAGAATAAAAAAAATAAGGCTTTGTGTACTTAGTGGTCAAATAATATCCGCAAAACTTTTCTCCACTAATATTTTAATTTAACCATTATTTACATTAAGGAGATATCATCTATTTCTTAACCACTTAGCTCACTAAGGAAGATTAAAGAAAATAATTCTTATAGGTCGTAGTGGTTTTTACAATTTAGTTCACTAAGAAGCCTATTCTTTGTGGCTTTAGTGGCTCAATATTTTATTCAGCAGGTAGAATTTTAAAATACTCATTGACTAAGGGCACTAAGCCTTCATTTACAATATTCATACAATTAAAATTTATGAGTAATCCTTTAGGTTTTTTGGCAAGATTCATATGAGATAAAAGTTGAGCTTGATTGATTGGATGCAATGCTTCTGATGATTTAAGTTCAATTATGATCAAGTCTTCCACTAGAACATCGAGTCTGAATTTTTTACCAGTATCTATTCCCTTGTAGATTACATTTAATTCTTTTTGACGCTCTACAACTAAACCCATTGATCTACATTCTAAAATAAAACACTCTTCATAAACACTCTCAAGTAATCCTGGCCCTAGTTCTTTGTGAACTCTTATAGCACAACCTACTATTTTATACGCCAGTTCATTTACGTATTTTTGAGTAATCAACATTGCCTTTGAATCTTTATTACTTTCTTGGTGTCCTTAGTGGTCCATGTATTGCAATAGCTTGATCCCCCAGTACCTCCCCCATGACATTCTCCCCTTCTCGAATAATTGATAATACTTCTCTTCCATTTTATTTTTAGGTTTTGCCCATTCATTTCCTTTCAACCATATCGCAAATGGAAATGTAAATCCTTGTTTAGGTCTGTTCCAAATGACCTCGGGCAATATATGTTTAAATGAATCGATCAGCAGACCTTTGGGTTGATGGGATTGAAACCGGATATGTGATGGGATCGAATGGACAAGGTCCACAAATTCTTTATCTAAAAATGGAACCCGGATCTCCAGGCCATGCCACATACTCATAAAGTCCGCATCCTTCAGCAATTGATTTTGCATATAGAGATTATACTCCAGGTAACTGGCTTTTTCCTTATGGTCTTCACCATTCCATTGGACGGGCGATAAAAGTTTTAATTTGGTATGTACTTCGATTTCATCTGCATCGAGGATATCTGCTATAGTACGAGCATCGTGCAAGCCGCGATAAAAAAGATATTCGCCGTTACTGCTTTTATTTGAAATAAAACTGATTTTACGATATTTATCTGTGGCCAAATATTCTGACAAGCTCAATATATATGAAGGCAGTTTTTTTACTTGATTATACCAAACTGATTGTTGCATAGAGGGGTAACCGCCAAAAAGTTCATCACTACCCACACCGGAAAGAACCGCTTTGAGTCCGTATTCATGTGCATATTTTGAGATGAAATAGGTATTGATCGCATCGGTTGAAGGTGAATCCATGGCCTCTAATACTTGCGGAAGTTCCTCATTAAATTCACTGGATGTAACTAAAAATGAATGATGGTGTACTCCTGTTTTTTGAACAATGATATCCTGGTATTGTTTTTCAGAATATTTTTCTTCATCAAAATATATGGAAAGGGTTTTGAGGGAAGAGAGGGGAGAGG
>JBDTUE010000183.1:0-8539 GCA_040007895.1 Saprospiraceae bacterium
TCCAATTCAACACTTCTCCAATTCAACACTCCAACCACTTCTTCATTCTTTCATTTCTTCATTTCCTTCATTCTATTCAAACGATCCGTTAATCCTGATTTTAAGGCTGAACATATTAAAAAAATCAATATGAATTTATACCTTTGCAGCGCAATTCATTATTCATTTAAAAAAATCTAATGGAAACATTACAAACAAAACTTCCTTATAAAGTAAAAGATTTGTCTTTGGCAGATTGGGGACGAAAAGAAATCGGTCTTGCTGAGTCCGAAATGCCAGGCTTGATGGCATTGAGAGAACAATTTGGGAAATCAAAACCACTGGCAGGAGCACGTGTTGCAGGATGCCTTCACATGACTATTCAAACAGCCGTATTAATTGAGACCCTTGCTGAATTGGGTGCAGAAGTAAGCTGGTCTTCTTGCAATATTTTTTCAACACAGGATCATGCAGCTGCGGCGATCGCAGCAAAGGGAATACCTGTATTTGCTTGGAAGGGAATGAGTCTTGAAGAATATGATTGGTGTGTTGAACAGACTCTGTTTGCATTCAAAGATGGCAAACCATTAAATATGATATTGGACGACGGCGGTGACCTTACCAACATAGTATTGGATCAGTATCCGGAATTGGTACAAGGCCTCGGTGGTATCAGCGAAGAAACTACTACCGGTGTGCATAGATTATATGAAAGAGTAGCTAAAGGAACATTGCCCGTACCTGCTATCAATGTTAATGATTCTGTGACTAAGTCAAAATTTGACAATAAATACGGTTGTAGAGAAAGTTGTGTAGATGCTATACGCAGAGCTACTGACTTGATGTTAGCAGGAAAAGTAGCTGTAGTTGCCGGATATGGCGATGTGGGTAAAGGTTCTGCTGCATCCTTGTCCGGAGCAGGTTGCAGAGTCATCGTCACTGAGATAGATCCGATCTGTGCTCTTCAGGCAGCTATGGATGGTTTTGAAGTAAAGAAAATGAAGAATGCTTTACCTGAAGCCAATATCCTTGTTACTGCTACGGGCTGTCTCAATGTAATAACCGGTGAACATTTTAAATTGATGAAAGACAAAGCTGTTGTATGCAATATCGGGCACTTTGACAATGAAATCGATGTGGCATGGTTGAATAAAAATCATGGCCATACCAGGGATAATATCAAACCACAAGTAGATAAATATACCATTGATGGTAAAGACATTATTTTATTAGCAGAAGGTAGATTGGTCAACCTCGGTTGTGCTATGGGCCATCCATCTTTCGTAATGTCCAATTCTTTTACTAACCAGGTTTTAGCTCAAATGGAGCTCTGGATGACTAAAGGCAAATACGAAAACAAGGTATACATGTTACCAAAACACCTGGATGAAATGGTTGCAAAACTGCATCTTGAAAAAATTGGTGTTGAACTGGATACGCTTGATACAGAACAAGCAGATTACCTGGGCATCAAGATCGAAGGCCCATATAAACCGGAGTATTACAGATATTAATTCTTCAGTTGATGTACGTTATTAATAAAGTCTAAAAGTTAAATTTTAGACTTTATTTTTTTGCCCAAATCGTACATAATAAGTAAGTGATGGACAAGTAACATGATTGATAGTATTATTTTGCAGTACGATTTCTTAATAAATTACCAAAGAAAATAAAGTGCATTCAGAATTTTCTATTTATTTCCAACTTGGCATTCAGCATATCGCGGATATTAAAGCATATGACCATATTTTATTCATCATTGCATTATGTGCTATATACAGGCCTGAAGCCTGGAGAAGAATTCTGATCCTGATCACCGCATTTACTATTGGACATTCACTTACATTGGCATTGTCCGCATTAAACATCATTCACTTTCCTCAGCAGGTGATCGAATTTTTAATTCCGGTAACCATTCTAATAACTGCACTGCTCAATTTTAAAGCAGACCTCCATGCTGTACGACTCCCCTTGTGGAAATATTTCCAGCCCCTCGTCTTCGGTTTTATCCATGGTATGGGATTTTCCAATTACTTCAGAAGTCTTATGGGCAAAGAAGACAGCATTATAAAACCATTGTTTGCATTTAATCTAGGTATAGAAGTAGGTCAGTTGGGAATCATCACCCTTTTATTTGTTATTGCCTTCACTGTTATTCGAATTTTTAAAATACCACACAAGATATGGGCGTACGGATTGTCGGGCATAGCTGCTATTATGGCGATATATTTGATGTACGAAACTAAGTTTTGGTGATTTTTGTTTATTTAGTTCAATCCAGTAATTAAATGTTTCCAGTAATTCTAACTGCTATAATTTCTTTGTTTTATCCCGGTATCTTAACATCAACTACTTCTGATCATGCTATCCATATCAGCAAATGCGAAATCCAATTGAATGAAACAGGACCCACGTTAGAAATTGCAGCCCAGGTTTACCTGGATGATTTGCAAACTGTACTTACTAAATATGGATTTCCTGATTTACATCTTTGTACTGATCGAGAATCCAAAATAGCTGATTCTGTGTTGACCTTATATTTTGGTAAAAACCTTCAAATCCAGGCGGACAGTAAACTATTAAAACCTTCGTTTATTGGAAAGGAACCTTCTGATGATGATATTGCTGTTTGGTGTTATTTTGAAATGAAGATTCCTGCTACATTCAAACAATTAAATGTAAAATATGATGTCCTCATGGAACTCTATGACGATCAAAAAAACATCGTCAATTTAAAAGTCAGGGATAAAAAATCTTACATGCTCTTGCACGCACACCATATGGAAGAATCAGTACAGTATTGATATGGATAAGGTTTTAAAATATATTTCTTCAGCTTTAAAATTCCTTTTCATCCTTCCGGTAAGAGCTTACCAATTTTTTCTTTCACCGCTTCTCGGTGCTAATAAATGTCGATACGAACCCACATGTTCTTATTACATGATCGATGCTATCAATGAATGGGGCATATTGAAAGGTACCTGGCTTGGCATCAAAAGGATTTTCAGATGTCATCCCTGGGGTGGATTTGGTCCGGATCCTGTACCTAAAAGAAAAACCAATGCCGATCAGGCAAGGTTGTGAAAAACTTTTTGCACATCATCATCCTCTTCAATTTTAGCTACCATTTTTAATACTTCTTCAGCTTTCTCTTCATCTAATGATGTCGTATTCAATGGTATCCATTCAAGTTCCGATGAAACAGGAGTCATTTTTTTATCCTCTAACGCTTTTTGCATAGTTCCGAATTCCGTAAATGGAACACGAAGAATTAAAAGCGGTTCTTCATTTTCGCCAGTCCCCTCTCCCATTTCTTCCAAACCAAAATCGATCAATTCCATTTCGAGATCTTCAATATTAATTCCTTCAGGATGAAGTTTGAATACACCCATTTTTTTGAACATAAAACTCACTGATCCACTGGTACCCATATTGCCGCCGTTTTTATTAAACAAGGCTCTTACATTGGCGACAGTCCTCGTATTATTATCTGTGGCAGCTTCCACTAAGACAGCTACGCCACCGGGACCATAACCTTCATAAACAACTTCATCATAGTTTGCCTGATCTTTTCCACTGGCTCGTTTAATGGCACTTTCAATACGGTCTTTGGGCATGTTGACCGCTTTGCCATTGGCAATGCACCGACGCAATTGAGAATTACCATCCGGATCAGCCCCTCCTGCTTTGACAGCTATGATAATCTCCTTTCCAATACGCGTAAATTGTTTTGCCATACGATCATACCTGGCAAACATCTTGGATTTTCTTACTTCAAATATCCGACCCATGTTTTCAATTTTAGAGTCGCAAAAATAGGCAATTTACCCTTCTTAGGTAAAAGCCGTTTAAACTTAAATCCGTTCGGGATTATTTATAAATGATAACGAATCGCAAAACGGACAAACGATGTACCATCCTTATTGGGTAATACAAACGTAGATACTGAAGAGGGTTGAGGTACCGAAGATGGAGATGCATCATACAACAAATTATTTCCGGGGTAGCTCGTTGAAAAAGATCTGGGTGAATAAGAAAGACTTACATCAATTTTCTTATTAAGCCTGTACCCGGCCTGAAAGTTAAAGTGAAATTCCAAAGGTATATTCCGGGTATATACATTAAAACGACTTGCTCCTGATTGAGCAAATGCACCATTATTAATAGAAGAGCTTTGTATTATGATCTGATTATAATTTTTAGATAATGCTTTATGAATATAAATTCCCGATTCTATAAACCATCGGGAATTTAGAGCATAAGAAAGAGATGTTTGTCCCATAAGATTAAAATGCGCTGCCTGAGTATACAAAACCTGGTCTGATGAAGAAATATACAAAACCCCATTACTCAGCCTGGTCAGACTATTACTTTTATCTAAAAATATTTGAGTGGAAGCTTGAGAATAAACCGGGGCATTTTTGGCATCTAAGTTACCGGTACTCCCCAAGAGAGTATTATTTCCTGAATTTACTGGTGTCCCTTTATTGGAAGAAAATTGATAACCTATTCCCATAAAAGTATTAATCGTCCATTTTGACCCCAGGTGAATAGAGATTCCTGGAGCAAAAGATGATGACAAATAAGTGCCGTCCTGGAGAGTCCCTGCTCCCTGAACAAACCATAAGGAAGGTTTTGATTTTTTCAGATCAACCAGGGTATTTGTTTTTTGAAAGTCCGTTGAATTAGCCAATGAAACAATCGGGAGTCCTTTTGAAAATGCTGACTGTATTAAATTTTTTGATTCTAATGGATTGACCAATATCAGATTTCTCGAATAAGTGGATTGATTTTGTACTGAACTTTCATGATTGGTAATAATTTTATTGTCAACAACTTCCTCTGAAGTAGCATTCCTTATACTTCCTTTTTCAAGGATGTCAACATCCTTATTTGTTGATTTTATGGAGGTGTTAGATTCTTGTAGTTTTTTAATATCCGATTGCGAGTTCTTAATTAATGAAGCTACAGATTGATGTTTAGATTTTCCTTTATCCCGGGCATTAATTTTATCTTCTGACGCAACTACAGCAATACTTTTTATCGATTCAGATTTCACATTCCTATTTGTTGCGAGAGAATTTTCTTTAATTAATTTTTCATCAACTTGTTTTGAAGTAGTGTTTTGTTCAGTAATAGCATTTACATTTTTGTTCTCAATAGTATTTTTTGAATCCGGGATATTGTTTGAAGAATCTATTGATATAATGTTTTGTATTCCTGTTTTAGGGCTTGATGACCGAAATGTCCGGTTAGTCCAAAGTAATGCTCCAAGGCTTAAGCCTCCCAATAAAAATATCCAGAAGAACTTTCTATTCCGGTCCTTTTTGACGGGCAGGTCCACATCCAGCTGCTGATGGAGCTTGATCCATCCGGCATCTTCGCGCTGCTTAATTGAACTTAGCATGGATGATTTATTTTGCATACGATTCATTGATTTTTTTTTGACTAATCTTTTCTTTGATCAGGGTTCTAGCCTGGTTGAGATACCATTTGGATGTACCTTCTGAAACACCGATTTTAGTTGCTATTTCCTGATGGGAATACCCTTCTAAGGCAAACATATTGAAAACCATTTTATGAGTATCCGGTAATGCATTAATATGTGCATATAATTCTTCAGTATCCCAGGAAGGAATAGCCGTCTCTTCCAGGATTTGTCTGACTTCATCCAATTCTATAAATCGGGGAGATTTTTTAGATCTGAAATGATCAACGACACAATGAAACATTATTTTCCTGATCCAGCCTTCAAACGATCCGGTATTCTGATACTTGGAAATGTTTTTAAAGATTTTTACAAATGCATCATGAGTGATTTCCTGGATCAGGTCTTCGTCTGTCGTGTACCTTTTTCCCATATAAAATAAAGTCGAAAAATATTTTCGATATAATCCTTCCTGGCTCTTCCGGTCATTTGCCACACACCCTGATAACAGGTTAGAATCGTCTTTTATTTTATTGGAAAATATCCCCATTCAGCTTTAATGGATTGTAATACCGAGTTTAAATTCTGTGCGTCTGAAGTATATGTCTTCGTCTGCAAAAGTACTCCCATTTGTATAGCTGTAATAAGCATTTTGAAGCAACAGCCCGATTCCAAAAGTCCAACTTACTTTTCGGTCCGTTCCGAATTCATATCCCAAAAACGGGTTTAAAAACAAACCACCTTTTTTATCCTGTAGACCGGAGATATAGTTTTTTGCTGCCATACCGTGACCAACTTTAAAAGAGATAATTGGAGTTCCAGATTGTCTTACCACTCTCCACCGACCTTCGACAAATATTGGAATGATCAATCGGCGATTATCCAGGTCATAATTGTACATTCCGAGGCCACCGCCAAAGGAGAGTACAGGGCTAAAGTAACGGTGAGCAGCAATAGTAAGTCCAGTTGATATCCCGGGAGTACCTATATTTCTAAAGCCATTATTGACACCCATAAATTCGGAACTAAATCCCCAATGATAATCAGGAGTTGAATAAACTCTTTGATGTCCGGTATGATGATCGAATTGTACAGGTCTTATTTTTAAAAATTCATATTCACTCATTTCTACAATCACGCCATTATCTAATTTTATATGATAAGGGCCATCCGCTTTTTTTTCTACAATTTCACCAATAAGGAAACCTCCATTTCTCTTTAGAAATTTATATTTAACCTGTATTCCAGCTTGTTCCTGAGTAAAGGCAAGGAACGGAATTAAAACAAACAGGAGTGTTTTCAAAATTGATTTCATAAGCTTAATTTTTAATAACCGGAATGACACTAATAGTTTTTACTGATTTTGGATCGCTGGCGTCCAGTTGCATCAATCCATCTTCACCGACCACCAGTAAAAGCTTTGCATTTAGTGCTATGACATCATAAGCATGAAACGACGTAAGGTGACTGATCAGGTTTTTATCAATGGTGTTGATATTACTTTTATCGAATATTTTGAATCCATATTTTCCTTCACAAATAAAAAGTAATTTATCCACAATCGAAAGGCCATGAGGATTCTGCATAGGATATTTTTTAATTAACCTGGGTGCTGTAATATTTTTAATATCTACAATATCAAGTTCATTATCAAACGTTTGACATTTCGTGCCATCTCTTAATGTAATATAAGCTACTTCATCATCCACATATACCGGATCACAAGCCTGGGCATGACTAAAGGTGCTCAATAAGGTCGGCGCCTCAGGATTTTTATTATCCATGATATACATTCCACTTTGAGCTCCGATAAACAATTTGTCCTTATATGGAAATAGTGTTTCTACATTCCAGGCGACCTGGACTGATTTCCCTTCTTTAGGATTTTTAGGATCATCGATATAGATCACATGAAGGTCAGTTTGATCGATCGCATACAGATATGGATCAACGATACCAAATCGCGATTGTGATCCGCCTACACCTATAGATGCTTTCCCTGAACTTGCTGGTGCAACACCTCCTGAGCCCTGACTTGATACTGCATCAAAGGCTAAATTCCGCCATATTCCTCCATTTCGATCTATAAAACTGCCTTGTCCGAATCCATCCTGAGAACAGTCCAATACCTGGGTCTGCGTAGTTTCATTATAACCTACTAAAATGGGTTGGCTGTTGGCATCAGCAGAAGAATTCCAACCAAATGACTTGTTAAATACGTTGTTTATCCTTTTCAAAAGTTTAGGAGCAGCCACATCTTTAATATCAATAGCTAATAAATCGATGGCATTATCAGCATAAAGGACACTTTCCTTCACAGCCATGTCCCGGTTGCCGGATATGGTAATAAAAGAAAGGTTGATGGGATTTGCAGGATTGGAATTATCAAAAATGTGTATTCCTTCATTGATTTCATTGATCAGCAAATATTTTTCAAAAACATAGATTTTACCTGGATTCCTGAGTTCACTGGGAGATCCGATAGCAAATTCAGCCCTTATGGCAACTGCAGTCTTATATATAGGGTCCAGACGGACAAAAGTCTGATGACTGGTACAGTCGTCTTTAAGACAACCACCCAGTGGTAAAAGACAAATGACAAAAGCAAAAAATAAGATCTTTTTCATAATAGTGATTTTAATAACTCTGAAGACGGAGACGATGCAAGGGAGGTTGGCGATATCTTAATGAAATTTTAAAAACTCTTCTTATTTTGATTCAGATTTAAAAAACCTTAAAGATTATGGAAAGAACGGTGGGATGGTTTAAAGATGCTATCATATATCAGGTACATGTAAAGACATACAGGGATACAAATGGCGATGGTTTAGGAGATTTTAAAGGACTTATCAGTAAATTGGATTATATCAAAGCACTTGGGGTAAATACGATCTGGGTGATGCCCTTTTATCCAAGTCCATTAAGAGATGATGGTTATGATATTGCAGACTATTATAGTATCAACAAACGGTATGGTGATCTTGATGACCTTAAAATATTAATTAAAGAAGCACATAACAGGGGCCTTAGAATCATTACCGAACTAGTCATCAATCATACCTCAGATCAACATCCATGGTTTGCAAGAGCTAAAGCAGCACCTGAAGGATCATCTCACCGGGATTTTTATGT
>JBDTUE010000184.1:0-8522 GCA_040007895.1 Saprospiraceae bacterium
GCATCAGGGATTTCAGAAAGACTGGAGCATGAAATAAATATTACAGCAGATCCGAGACTAGGTTATGTACCTAAAGCAAGGTTGATAAATGCTGCAGCTCAAAAACTTAGGTCCAATCAGGGATTTAGAAGTGCCTCTTCATTCACCTGGACAGAACGAGGACCTAACAGTGATGTAGTCGGACCCAGTAATGGTAATTCACGACCTGGAAATGGGATTACTTCCGGGAGAATGCGTGCTATCTGGGAGGATCTTAGTGATGCAACCCGAAAGACGGTATGGGTAGGTGGAATCGATGGAGGACTTTGGAAAACGAATAATATTACACTATCCCCGGCAGCCTGGACGCCAATAAATGATTTTTTTGGAAATCTGTCCATAGCTAGTATTTGTCAGGATCCCACAAATTTTAATGTCATGTATTTTGGAACAGGTGAAAAAGCAATAAATGCAGATGGAGTGCGTGGTGCAGGAATCTGGAGAAGCACCGATCATGGATTGTCCTGGTCTGTCATGACTGGATCTGAGAGTTTTTGGAATGTAAGCAAAGTGGTTTGTGATAATTCCGGAAATCTATACGTAGGGTGTAATACCACTTTAAATAATGCAGGATTGCAGCGTTTTACTAAGGCTAGTTCAACCTGGACGAATATCACACCTTCAGGATTGGATCCCAGAATTCCCGATATAGAGTTGAGTAGTACAGGAAGATTGCATATAACTTGTGGTTATTATAATACTGTAACCGGGAGTGCAGGATATAGATATACCGATAATCCCGCCACAGTCACCAGCACCACATGGACAGCACCTGCTGTTTCATTTAGCCCTGTTAATATTAATGTAGACCTTGCCAGCAATGGTAATACTATATATGCTTTACCATCTAATACCTCCTATGAAGTAAGCACGATTTATAAATCTACTAATGGTGGGGCTAACTGGTCAGCAACAGGTACTACACCTGCTTTTACAAGTGGTCAGGGTTGGTACTGTATGGCTGTAGCAGTCGATCCGAATAATGCAAATAATGTAATTGTAGGTAGCCTCGACTGTTATAAATCAACTAATGGAGGTACATCATGGACTAAAATATCCAATTGGGTTGGTACTACCGGCCAATACGTTCATGCAGATCAGCAAATCATCACCTGGAATGCTAATAACCAGGTATTAATAGGTTGTGATGGTGGAATCCACTATTCCGCTAATGGTGGAACGACTATATCTGACCGAAATACCGGATTAAGGATAAAACAATTTTATTCAGTTGCTTTACATCCTACATCTACAAACTATATGCTGGCAGGAGCACAAGATAATGGTACTCATCAGTTGAATACTGCCGGTCTGGGAAGTTCTGTCGAAGTCACTGGTGGTGATGGTGCATTTGTGAAAATAGATCAGGATCAGCCACAATATCAATGGGGAGCATATGTATATAGTCAATACCGTAGAAGTACGAATAGCGGAGGATCATGGTCTTCTATAAATTTTTCCTCCAGCGCCGGCAGGTTTATCAATCCATTTGATTACGATAATGTAAATAATAATTTATACGCCAGTTATTCAGCCAATACTTATTTCAGATGGAGTGCAGCTACGACCAGTTCGACGGGCACTTCTATAGCTTTTCCTGCTTTAAACACGGGCACTGTGTCAGCAGTAAAAGTGTCACCTTATTCCAGCAATACGGTTTATTTTGGAGGAGGTCTTAGGAACAGTACAGTACTACCTACATTATACAAGGTAACGAATGCACATGCGACCCCGACATATACCAATATCATAGGCAATATCACCGCTGTTGCAGCCACCAATATATCTAGTATTGAATTGGGTACTACTGAAAATAATATTATAGTAGCCTTCTCTAATTATGGGATTAACAATGTGTGGGTCACTAATAACGGGGGAACTTCCTGGACTACTATTGACAATAACCTTCCGGATATGCCTGTCCGATGGGCTATGTTTTATCCCGGTAATAATACTAAAGCAATTATTGCCACAGAAACAGGAGTTTGGCAAACCAGCCTTATTAATGGGGGACTTACCGTATGGGACGCTGAACCTGGATTTCCCAATGTAAGGGTAGATATGCTTCAATACAGAGCTTCAGATGGATTGTTAGCAGCTGCTACTCATGGCCGTGGAATTTTCACAGCCGTTGTAGGTGCATTACCGACTTGTGGTACTGTAGCTGGTTTAAACTCTTCTGCAGTTACAACTACTGGAGCAACCGTAAGCTGGACAGCATTAAGCGGTGCCTTAAATTATGATGTAGATTATAAATTAACTTCTTCTGGTACCTGGACCAACGCAGCAACAGCTACTACAGGTATTTCAGTAAATTTAAGTGGGTTGACTTCAGGTTCTATTTATGATTGGCGCGTGAGAGCTAACTGTACAGGGGCTACTGGTGCTTATACTCAATCTCAGTTTACTACGACATCAAGTTGTGGTACGGTTTCAGGTTTGATATCTTCTGCAATTACAACTACTGGAGCAACAGTAAGCTGGACAGCATTAATCGGAGCTTTAAATTATGATGTAGATTATAAATTAACATCTTCGGGTACATGGACGAATGCGATAACAGGAACTACAGGTATTTCTATAAATTTAAGTGGATTGACATCAGGTTCAATCTATGATTGGAGGGTAAGAGCAAATTGCACAGGAGGTGCCGGTACTTATGCTCAATCTCAATTTACAACGACATCAAGTTGTGGTACAGTCTCAGGGCTGATAGCCTCCTCCATTACAACTACATCAGCGACAGTAAGCTGGACGGCATTAGGAGGTGCCTTAAATTATGATGTCGATTATAAATTAACTTCTTCCGGTACGTGGACGAATGCAGCAACGGCTACTGCCGGTATTTCTGTAAATGTAAGTGGATTGACATCTGGCTCGTCATATGATTGGAGGGTAAGAGCTAAATGTACAGGGGCTACAGGTGCATATTCCCAATCTCAGTTTACTACGATTGTAAGTTGTGGTACAGTTTCCGGTTTGACATCTTCTGCGATTACAGCCACGGGTGCGACTGTAAGTTGGACTGCGTTGAGTGGAGCGATCAGTTATGATGTATCTTATAAACTAGCATCCGCCGGGACATGGATAGTTTCTATCAATGGTACTACTGCTTTGTCGAGAGCTATTTCTGGATTGACCGGAGGAAGTCTATACGATTGGCGTGTTAGAGCAAATTGTACAGGGGCTAGTGGAGCTTACGTGCAAGCACAATTTACTACGTTATCTTGTCCGGGAACATTTGATGTTTCTACCAATGGATCCAGAGGTGGTGCGGCAGTAATCCCGTTCAATACAAATGTTTATGGTCTGATCAGTCCTTCTGGTGACAATGATTATTATCGATTCAATGTCAGCACGACAGGATCATTCACAGTGACCTTAACTTCACTACCTGCTAATTATAATTTGTCTTTGTATAGAAATAATACCCAGGTGGCAAGCTCTCAAAATTCCTCTACTACAAATGAATCTATTACCTACAATGCCACACAAACAGGAGCTTATTATGCCAGGATACAGGCGAATAGTACTGAATCGAATGCTACCTTATGCTATACATTGAAAGTGACATTAGGTACGGCAACCGGACAAGACCTTGATCAGCCTGTGCTGACCAACGAATTTAATCTTTCGGTCATGCCAAATCCAGCCAGTAATGTATTAACCATTTTACCTATAGGATTGAAAGAAGAAGGACGATTTACGATTACTGATTTACAGGGAAGAGTATTGAGAAAGGATGAAATCGATGGAAATAAAATGCTGGACATCTCCGGATTGCCTGCAGGTATGTATATGGTGACTCTGAGGGAAGGTGAACGAACAGCAAATGTAAAATTTGTAAAAAACTAAACAGATTGAATGCAATTTCAACATTCAATTGAATTGAAAATTAAAAATTGTTTATTCAACTATTCGATTGTTCTAAGTATTATCTGTTTTCCATCCAGGATAAAAACTCACTGGCTTTTTCCTTACTTACCAGGATGGTGTCTTCGGTAGTGACGGACAGGATGAGCTCAAGTTTTCTATTCAGATAATGTTCAATTTCTTTTATATAATCGTAGGAGACGAGGTATTGTCTGTTGGCTCTATAAAATTGTTTTGGATCAAGTTCGTTTTCTAATTCATCCAGGTTTTTAGAAATGGAATAATTTTTTTCGTCTTTACAATAAAATGTAGTCAGTCCTTCCCGGATCATAAAATATGCAATCCGGGTGACTGGTATAGGCAACATTTTTGATTTATAACTTACCAGGTAGCTCGTTTTAAACGGATTGGCTGATTTATTTATGGAAAGCAATAATTCAGAAAGATCCGATCGATCTTGTAAAAATTGATTTTTTAAGTTGTTTACTTTCCGTAGGGCAGCAGCCAGGGATTCTTCGGTGATAGGTTTGAGAATATAGTCTATTCCATTGGATTTAAACGCATCGAGGGCATATTTGTCATACGCTGTACAGAATATGACAGGGCTGATGATAGATACTTTTTGAAATATCTGGAAACTTAAACCATCCGCCAACTGGATATCCATAAATATCATGTCGGGTCTGCTTTCGGTTTGTAACCATTTTACACTTTGCTGAATACTTTCAAGCATAGCCACTATATCGATCCCGGGATCCAACTTTTTAAGCATCCTTTTCATGTCCGATGCTATCTTTTTTTCATCTTCAATGATGATTACTTTCATCGTATACGGATTTGGAAGGTGCCACTAATGGCAACGTGACTGTAAAAAGATGGTCGGTATTGTCAATGACAATTTCTTTACTGCAAAGGTATTTGAATTGAAGATTGACATTGTATAATCCAAAATTGCTGGATCCTTCAATCATTTCCCGGGGTTGCAGGTTATTTTGAACGATCAATTCATGTTGGTCTGTAGTAAATATTTTTATACACAAGGGCATTTCACTGGAGATGATATTATGTTTCACTGCATTTTCAATTAAGATCTGAAGTGTCAGTGGTGGGATATTCCAACTATTGTATTCAGGGTCGATATGCATTGAAATTTCCAATGCTTTTTCAAAACGCATTTTAAGAAGATAAAAATAGGATTTTAAAAATTCCAGTTCCTGTTCTAATAAGACAAGATCCCTGGATCTATGGTTCAGTAAATATCTGTATGTATTGGAAAGTTGGATTACATAATTTTCCACCTGCTCCGGATGAGTACTTGCCAGTGCTTTTAAAGAATTGAGTGAATTGAATAAAAAATGTGGATTGACCTGTTGACGCAACGCTTCAAATTGTGACCGTATATTTTCTTTTTCGAGCTGAGCTTTTTCCAATTTCAATAATTTTTGCTCATCATTCATTCTGCTGGCCCGGTATACCATTAAAATAAGAGCATGAGGAAAAATCAAATAATTATTCAAATTCAATACCGTATGAAGAGAATTCTTATTGAAAAAATGAATCGTTGAATCTTTGGCAATATCATGGATGTATGTAAAATATAATGAGACCCAGGAAATGATCATCGCCATCACCAGTTCGCTGATGAGCCAAAAGTTTAACTGAGCAGCATATTTTCCTTTAAAAGGGAGTTTTGGTTTTAGCCAATCCGAAGTATGAATGGCGCCACACAATAACCAGTTCAATATACAATACAGTATAGAAATGGTTAATGAAACAAAAAACCGGAGCAGGGTCATTCTCTCTTCGAGCAGGGAAGGAAGAAAAAACAACAGACTGATGATAACAGCAATAAAAAGTCCTGTCCTGAAATAATATTTCTTTATCACCCTGTTTTTAAATATACCTCAAAACTACTGAGATTCAATCGGTCTCCCTGCATTTCAGCTTGATTTTTGGCAGCTTCAGGTTTCATTCTGAATGGCTCTATAGGTGTGATTCAAAAAGGCTGATTTGAAGTGAACTATTCTATGCTCAAAACAGTCATAATAGGTTTTCAAATCAACGGTTTAAAAAACATAGACAAATAAATTTGTGCCAGATAAATTAATTGCACAATTATGAAAAATATATTTACTTGTTTAATTCTTTTGAATCTATTTCCAGTTGTTATTCAAGCTCAGGGGATCAGCGGTGTAGTCCGGGATCATGAAGAAAAAGCTATGGAGTATGTGATGGTAAGTCTTTTAAAATCAAAGGACAGTACTATTATTAAAATGGAAATGACCAATGAAAAAGGAGCGTACCAATTTAAGCAGCTTCCAGCAGGAGACTATATGATTAAAGGCACTAACCTTGGGTATCAACCTGTTTTTACTTCTGTATTTAATTGGAATAATATGGATCTCAAAATACCTGATTTAAAATTTAGTAAAACAAAAGGGATTCAACTCAATGGTGTTGAAGTAATCTATAATAAACCATTGGTAGAAGCATCCGGTGATAAAACCATCGTCCATGTTGAAGGGACGGTCAATGCCATAGGGCAAGATGCTATCGAACTTTTGCGTAAATCCCCGGGAGTGATGGTAGATAAGGATGACAATATCGTGTTTTCAGGAAAAACAGGAGTGCAGATTTATATTGATGGTCGGGTAATGCCGCTGACTGGCAAAGACTTGTCTGATTATCTGAGGACTATTCAATCCAGTCAGATTGAAAATATAGAACTAATCAGCAATCCATCTGCTAAATATGAAGCAGCAGGAAATGCAGGTATTATTAATATTCGATTAAAGAAAAATAAAAACTTTGGAATGAATGGTACTTTCAATGCCGGTTACAATATTGGAACGTATGGAAAATATAATACAGGGCTTTCCTGGAATTATCGTGACAAAAAATTTAATTTTTTTACTACCTATAACTACAATCATTCACTTAATATCGGTCACTTTAATTTATACAGAATCCAATTGGATACCTTGTTTGATCAAAAATCTGAGAACCTGTTCAAAAACAATCCACATTCCATAAAGGCCGGGGCTGACTATTTTATCAGTAAATTCAGCACATTAGGTGTCTTGATCAATGCCACCTTTGCAACATTTGAAGTCAATAACAATAGTAATACCCCGATAGAATATATTCCTACGCATATGGTAAACCGGATTTTGGTTGCTGAAAATACTACCGGGGCCAAAAGGAATAATGCCAATGTAAATTTTAATTACAAGTACTCGGACAATAAGGGGCATGATTTTAATATGGATGCAGATTATGGACAATACCGCATCAGCACCAATCAATATCAACCCAATTATTATTACAATGCCCAACAAACTGAACTATTGAACTCCGTGATTTATAGTATGAATGCACCAACGGATATTGATATTTTTTCACTAAAAGGCGATTATGAATTTAATTTTTTGAATGGTAAGTTAGGGCTTGGTGGAAAATGGTCCAATGTACATACAGACAATGATTTTCGGAGGTATAATGTATATACTTCTGAGAAAAGCCTGGACTCATTGAGAAGCAATCAATTTATTTATGACGAACAAATACAGGCGGGTTATTTAAATTTTAATAAACCATTTAAAGACGGATCTTTTCAACTTGGTTTGCGAATGGAGAATACATATTCGGAAGGAAATTCTAAAGGATTAAGACCCGGTAATCAGCGCTATGATTCATTAAACGTCCGGCAATATTTCAACTTGTTTCCCAATGTAGCCTTCAATTTTAAACCGGATAAAAATAATCAGTACAGCATTTCCATTGGTAGACGAATAGACAGACCATCTTATCAAAGCCTGAATCCTTTTGAGTTTAAACTGGATGAATACACTTCTCAAAAAGGAAATACGTTACTTAGACCTCAATATACCAATACCATTGCCCTTACTCATGTCTATAAAAATAAATTAACCACTAAACTCAGTTATAGTAAAGTGCATGATGTATTCACGCAAATCGTAGATACCATCAACAGATCTGCTGCATTTATCACCCAAAAAAATATCGCATCCAATGATGTGATTGGTCTGAATATAAGCCTCCCGGTTCAATATAAAAACTATGGTGCCTTTATTAATCTGAATAATTTCTACACTCATTATTATGCGAATTTTGGCAACGGCAGGATTGTAGATATCGATGCATTTACCGTCAGCCTGTTTGCTCAGCAAAATTTAAAACTAAAACATGGTGTAACCCTGGAGATTTCCGGGATGTTCAATTCTCCATCAGTGGCCCAAGGTACATTTAAGATGCAATCGATTTATGGGATAGACCTGGGAGTACAAAAAACAGTATTGGAAGGTAAAGGAAATATAAAAATGAGTATTACCGATATATTCCAATCTCAACGATTTCGAGGTACAAGTAATTTTGCCGGCCAATACCTTCACTTTTACTTTGCATCGGAAACAAGGCAATTGAGATTGAACTTCTCGTATCGATTTGGCAATAACCAGGTAAAAGCTGCACGCCAGCGCAGATCAGGTACTGAAGATGAAAATAAAAGAGTGAGTGGTCAGGGCGGAGTCATTGGAAATAATTAATAATTAATTTTTGAGAATGATCAATTCTGCCTTGATTTTTTATTT
>JBDTUE010000185.1:0-8481 GCA_040007895.1 Saprospiraceae bacterium
TCATTAAACAAATGTCAGAACATCCATTGCAGGACATTGAAAGAGCAGTCAGCAGCTTTCTGAATTAGATGTACGATGGACAACGTTCAATGTACAACATACAATGCGACAATCTTCAATCGTCAATTGTGTAATTGTAAAATTGTAAATTGTCACATCGTACATTTTACATTGTACATCACATCGTACATCCTACATCGTACATCTATTCCACCTTTTTTGGAAATCTGCTTATTCCATATACCCCCTCCTTACTCAGAGCCAGATACAATCTTTCCATCCAGGCATCTCCAGGATCAGTTTTCTCAGTCAGATAATTTGGGTCCGTTTCTTTCCAAAGCGGATGATCTTTAAACTTTGTGTAGTCATGATGTCCGATGACAAAGCGTATAGGATATTTGTAATGGAGATATTGTATCAATTGAACATTAGCTTTAAACTGAGCATCAGTGAGTTTATATTGATCACCATCTCCCACATTCTCTATACCAATAGCACAATGGTTCAGGCCTATGACATGTCTTGCAAAAGCAGTCTCTGGAAGTAGCCGGTAAATAGTGCCGTCGCGATCAACGAGAAACTGGACACTAACATTAAGCGTACTGGCTTTTTGTAAATCTTCTCGTCCTTCTAATATCGCCGGCTTAAATGTATTGAATGATGCCGCAAGTGTAGGTATAGCCGTCCAATGCACGACTACCATTGACGGAGTGATTAACGGTGCACGGACATCCGTCATTCCATAATGTTCATGCATGTATTCAAGAGATAGACGTTTGCGCAATGTATCCCAGACTATTGGTTTATCGACAATCTTTAGATTTTTGATCGGGTTTGCACCCTTTTTCGTACTGCATGAAAATTGTAACCAACAAACCCCGGTAAGTAATAAGAGAATTAAATAAAATTTAGTTCGGTACATAATAGTGAGTTTATGAATGTAACGAATTTAGTTAAAATAAAAGTACATTCCTGTTGTAAAATGATCATTAGCATATCACAAAACATCATATTCCTGCACATTTTGGAGTGTATCCAATAAACAATTGACCGACCCTATTCTGGTTTATATTTTGTATAATTGAATTAAGAAATTATTAAAACCCTCCCTCAAGCTTATGAAACTACCAAATGTGCGTCCTCAGACCGATTACCTCTATGAAAGAAGGGGACCATGGCCTCAGCCCTTACCCTCTCACCCATTCGGTCTTGCACCCGCAGTAGTACACGTTCCGGAAAATGAAATTAGACGCTGGAAATGGAGAATAGGATTGAGATACTTAATCACCTTTCTCACTTTTTGGTTTTGGGCTGCCATATATGCTTTTAAAAACCGCTCCCTCCTTCCAGTAAGTGATGCTGAATTTGAGGAATTATTAACGCACTCCTCTTTAAGCAAATTTCTCAGCAACGAACTTAATGAAAGAGATAAATATCCAAATAATGAAAAACTGGAGATCTTTAAAGAATTCCTGGATAAGAATCCTGATGAAAAATTTTATGTTGTTGACTTCTCTTTACTTACAAAACTCAAACCTTATCCGGGAATGTATGCTGTCCCCACGATGTCCCTTTTTAAAGGTGATCTTGTCGAGGGTAAAAGGAAAGTAGTTGCAGTATACTTATATGACACTAAACAAATGTTTACACCAGAAGA
The DNA here is from genome assembly GCA_040007895.1 of Saprospiraceae bacterium. GTDB lineage: Bacteria > Bacteroidota > Bacteroidia > Chitinophagales > Saprospiraceae > JADJLQ01. The sequence continues at coordinate 1,658 of JBDTUE010000185.1, forward strand.
TGGCAATGCCTGGGAGTTGGTTAAGTATTTTGCTTTGCAAAGCGGAGCTATACGAATCTCTTCTTCTGCACATGCTAATCTTCATTTTCCTTACGATAGCATTAATGCGGTATCTAAATCTTCCTTGCCCAAAGATTCAGTATTGCTCCGGTTGTTATTACCACATTTGGATTTGACACTTGAATTAAATTATTCGGTATTGAACTCAGGGACCTCACCGATATTAAATAAACAATACCTTCCTTTCTCAGCTTTCCCTGCAGATGCGGATGGACTGGCTGGAATGTTTGTGGATGGATATAATGGAATGGAAGGAAATCCATCCTATCCGACGTATGAATTTCATGCTATTCCTAAAGATACCTTTACGGATTATGGCACATTCCTGTTTTCTTACTATGATACTATCCTGGATTTTACCAATAAAGTTGTTGCTGAAATTCCAGCTTCCGAATATGCAGATATTATGGTTTGGATAGATTATGTCAGAACGTGGGTATTAGATTTTCCGGATAAAAATTATTTTTTTGATCAGGAGGGCAAATTAATAATCAAAGAAGTAGATACTCCTTCCAACAAACAAGTCTATGTCATTGCAGAAGTCGTTGCCAATATTATCTGGGACTTATCAGTAGGACATGCAGCCGATCATTATGATTATAGCAATATCAATATCAATAAAGCCCCGCTGAGGTTGAGGGTACCTCCACCAACTTCCAAAAACATACCTCCTTTGGATCGACGAAAATTAATTCATTGGGTAGATCTTTTTAAACATCATTTTGAACGGAAAATGTTTTTTGCACCGCGCAATGTCACATACCTCAAAGATGTTCACTATAATTTTCACAGACCTGGTGAAGAAAAACTAAGAAAATTAAACGAAGAGTTTTTAAAAAATTTGAAAAAGACAGAAGAAAAACTAACGGTGTACAATTATATTCCACTCCATCAGATTACACCAAGTATTCAGTATTAAAGTAAAATGATCAATACATTCGAAGGTTTTAAATTAATTGCAACTCTGTATAGTGAAGGTCCGAAAATTGTTTGCTCCGCTATTCGGTTGGAGGACAACTTGCCCGTTATTTTAAAAATCGTCTCCAGCGAAGATTCTAAATTATCAGATATTTTAAGGTTGCGTCATGAGTATGAATTAATTAAGAAGTTAGACTTTGAAGGCATGGTCAGGGCTCTGGCTATAAAGGAGTCCTATCAGGGAGTTGCCATAGTCATGGAGTTTTTCGAAGGTATTGATTTGATGGACTATCTAAATACCCACGTCATTGACCTTCCTGATTTTTTACAGATCTCTATCCAGCTAGCGTCCATCTTGGCGGAATTGCATCAGCGCCGGATTATTCATAAAGACATCAAGCCTGCTAATATTCTCATAAATAAAACCACCAGGCAAATTCGTCTGATTGATTTTGGTATTGCCGTATCACTTACTCAGGAGCATGTTGCCAATATCAGTCATCATGATTTTGAAGGATCTCTACATTATATCTCACCGGAACAAACGGGCCGTATGAACCGGTCTCTGGATTACCGGACAGACTTTTATTCCTCAGGTGTTTTATTTTATGAAATGCTTACGGGTAGAAAACCCTTTGAATCAGGAGACGTCATGGAGTTGCTGCATGCCCATATGGCTAAGAAACCAGACAAATTATCGAATTTTGTTCCCGGTATACCTTTAATCATAGAACAAATCGTTTTTAAACTCCTGGAGAAATCTCCTGAAAACAGATATCAGAATGCTCTTGGATTAAAAGCAGACTTAGAAACTTGTTTGCTTCAGTATAGTCAAGATAAGACGATCGGACTATTTCCGCTTTCACAACGGGATTTATCAGACAGGTTTTTAATTTCCCAAAAGTTATATGGAAGGGACAAAGAAATTTCAAACCTTATTGAAGCATTTAATCATGTAAGTACCGGCATTCCTGTATTGATGTTAGTATCCGGGGTTTCAGGCATTGGTAAATCAGCTTTAATTCATGAAATATACAAACCTATCACTGAACGGAAAGGTTACTTTACCAATGGAAAATTTGAACAGTTTAACCGGGACATTCCATACCGGGCCATTATAGAAGCATTTAGCAGGATTGTACAAGCTATACTTTCAGAAAATGATAAAACGATTCACTTCTGGAAGAATAGATTTCTGGATGCCGTTGGCAATAATGGTCAGATCATAATCAATGTAATCCCTCAAATTGAATTAATCATCGGAAAACAACCTGCAGTAGTAGAATTACCCGCTGCTGAAGCACAAAACAGGTTTAACTATGTGTTTTTATCATTTGCACAGATCATTGCGAGTAAGGAACATCCACTGGTATTTGTAGTCGACGATTTGCAATGGGCAGACTTACCTTCTCTTAAATTAATAGAGTTATTGCTCACTGAAAAAGCAAATAATTACTTATTAATACTGGGCTCATACCGTATCAATGAAGTAGGCCCCACTCATCCGCTTTTAAAGACGATAGCGACACTTCAATCCAACCAATGCATCATTAAAAAAATAGAATTAGATGCGTTGAAACTACCGGAGATTAATCAGTTATTGGCAGATACCTTACACAGTCATCCAGAATCTTGCAATGCACTTAGTACGCTTATATTATCCAAGACCGGGGGCAATCCATTTTTTATTAATGAATTCCTTAAAGCATTGGTAGCCGATAAGCTTATTTTTTTTAATTACACCCTAAATGGATGGGAATGGGACATTGAAAAAATCAAACTTCGAAAGATCACTGACAATGTGGTAGAGTTGATGAGTGGTAAAATAAAATTATTAAATCCACAGGCTCAATCCCTGTGTCGCATTGCATCTTGTATTGGAAACAAATTTGATCTGGATTCCCTGGCTGCACTATATAATAATACGCCTGCCCAAACAGCGATAGATTTGTGGCCTGCTATTCAGGAAGGTTTAATACTTCCTGTAGGAAACAACTATCAATTGGCCGAAAGCCTCCATGCAGAGGATGTGCTGGCCGATATAGAATATAAATTTTTGCACGATCAGGTACAAAACGCGGCTTATTCCTTAATTAGTTTAAAGGAAAGACAAGCATTACATTATAAATTGGGTTCTTTATTATTGGAAAAGACGACAAAGGACAATAAAAAAGATAAAATTTTTGAGGTTGCTAATCAATTAAATATGGCCATCCCATTAATCGTGGAGGATGGTAGCCGGATACAACTTGCTAATCTGAATCTAATAGCAGGAAAAAAAGCAAAAGACGCTGCAGCATATGCACCTGCATTTAAATATCTAAAAACCGGTATGGAGATTCTACCTTCTTCATCCTGGACGAATCATTACCACCTTACGCTCGATTTACACAATGAAAGTGCTGAGGCTGCATATCTCAATAGTGATCCTGATGAAATGGAACATATCATTTCTTCGATCTTGGAAAACACAAAGCAGATTTTGGATAGTGTAAAAGCATATATTATTCAGGCACAAGCTTATGTTTCATTTACACGGAACGAAGATGCATTGAATACCTGTATTAAAATATTAAACTTGTTCGGTGTAAAATTTCCCGCCAATCCAAATAAATTAAATATTCTCAGCAGTCTGCTTAACACCAAATTTAAATTACGCGGCAAGTCTAAAACACATTTATTAGCACTTCCCAAAATGCATGATGCAAATCAATCAGCCATCATGGAGATATTATCTACAGCTGCCTCACCCGCCTATTTTGCAAAGCCTGATTTATTTCCGCTTATCGTATTTAAGCAAATTCAGCTTTCCGTTAAATATGGTAATCACCTGCATAGCGGGTTTGCTTATTCCACGTATGGACTTATTATGTGTGGTAGCACCAACGAATTTGATGAAGGACAAAAGTTTGGGCAGCTTGCGGTAGGCTTACTCAATAAATTTGACGCCAACAACCTATACGCTAAAATCCATTTTTTAAATGGTTTTTTTATACGATTGTGGAAAGTACATTACCTCGAAGTTACCGAAGAACTTTTTGATGCCTATCAAAAGGGATTAGAAACCGGGGATTTCCTATTTGCATCTTATGCTGCATTTAATATCCAGGCTATTGGTTTATATACCGGAACACCTTTATCCGAACTGAAAAAAAATATGGATGAATACGCCTCTGCCTTATTGCGTATAAAACAACATCTTGGTTTAGGTTGGTTAAATATCTATCGGGAGTCAGTTCAAAACTTAATGGATACTACTTCCTATAATACAATACTATTTGGGAGTGAATTAAATGAATTAAATGTAAAAGAGATTCATAGCAGTGGGAAAGACTATAGTGGATTGTGTGTTTTTTATTTAAATAAAATGATGTTGGCATATTGGTTTGAAAAACCAACAGAAGCGATGGATCATGGTGTTGCTTCCATGAAATTTATTGATAGTGTATTAGGAGGGGGGCATGTACCGATGATTCACTTCTACTATGCATTATCTCTATTGAGTGTCGCAGGCAGCGATCCTATTCGGACTGATTGCATCAAAAAAGCTAAACAACAACTAAATAAAATGAAGATGTGGGCTAAAACTGCCCCTTCTAATCATCTATCAAAACAATATTTAATCGAAGCAGAATTGCAGCGAGTTAAGGGAAATACTGAACGGGCAATACCGATATATATACTTGCCATTGAAGCAGCAGCAGCAAACCATTATCTGATAGAGGAGGCTTTAGCCAATGAATTACTTGGTAAATTATATTACAATTCTAAAAACGAAACGGATTCAAAAAAATATCTAAGCCAGGCTAAACAATTGTATATAAAATGGGGTGCCATGGCTAAAGTGAAACAATTAAATGAAAATTTCCGATTGGAAAGCAGAGCCGATTTGGATGAAAAGTCATTTAAAGATTTTGCTTTATCGAAAACAGGTACATTCAGTCAACCCGGCAGGACAGTAAGTGATGAATTGGATATGGCTTCGCTCAACAAAGCTTCGATTGCTATATCTGGGGAAATCGTGCTCAATAAACTGCTCAATAAACTTATGCAAATTCTTATTGAAAATGCAGGAGCTCAGCAAGGTTATCTTATCCTTGACCGGGATTCGGGTTGGTTTATCGAAATGCAGGGAGAGTCTATCTCACCTAATATTGAACCATCCGCTTCGATGCCATTAGAACATAATAATGTGTTGCCTGAAGCTATTGTACATTATGTAATACGTACTAAAGAAGATCTGGTTATCGATAATTTAAATGAAGATCAGCGATTTTCGACGGATGCTATGATGCATAAACCTATTTCAGTAGTTTGTTTACCAATAGTTAATCAAGGGCGACTCCTCGCCATTCTTTATGCGGATAATCATTTACACAGTGGCGTATTTACACAAAAACGAATTCAGTTTCTGAAATTATTGTCGGGACAGATTGCAGTTTCTTTGCAAAATGCCTTACTATTTGAAAGCCTTGAACTAAAAGTTTTAGAACGCACGCAACAGTTGACCAATGAAAAGAAAAAATCGGATGATCTATTATTAAATATTTTACCTGCGGAAGTAGCAGATGAATTAAAACAAAAGGGTACAGCCGATGCCCGGCAATACGATGATGTCACCGTGTTATTTACTGACTTCGTAGATTTTACTAAAATCAGCGAAAAACTTTCGCCAAAAGAACTTGTCCAGGAACTCGATACCTGTTTCAAAGCATTTGATAAAATCATTGAGCGTCACGGTTTAGAAAAGATTAAAACCATTGGTGATTCTTACATGGCTGTTTCCGGATTGCCGATCAATGATAAAAACCATGCTTATAAAGCAGTGCAGGCAGCAATGGATATCCGCGATTTTATCCAGGCTTCTACTTCTCCTTTTGCCGGTGATGCCGGCCACGGTATAAGGATAGGTTTAAATTCAGGCACTGTAGTAGCGGGCATTGTCGGGAATAAAAAATTTGCATACGATATCTGGGGTGATACTGTGAATGTAGCTAACCGTATGGAAAGTAGCAGTGAACCTGGCAAAATTAATATTAGTGGTAAAACCTACGAGCAGGTAAAAGACAGATTTAAATTTATTTATCGTGGAAAAATAGTTGTAAAGAATAAAGGTGAGATCGATATGTACTTTGTAGAGTAACCAACTTCTTCGTTGAAGGCTGGGAACAACCTGATAAGCTGAAGTACATGGTGCTCATCATTAAATTTTCGGTAGTGTGTACAATCAATAAATTAACCAAAACTCATTGATAATTTCGTAGTTTTGAAAGTTCAAACAATACTATAAATATGGGCATATTGGATCCTCTCAAAAAATTGCTCTTTGGAGTAAAAGGTGTGACTAAACATCAGGCAGAAGAAGCGATAGATTATACAAAAGAAAAAGGAAGCGAACTCTTTGATAAGACCATCGACATGATGAAAGATGCCGGCCATAAAATCGGTGCCACCGGAGCTAAAGTCCTCGACAAAGTAGATGACTTATGGGACAAAAAAATGGATAAACCTCCTGCCAACCCGGATGGCTCCACCCCATTTCATCCTGCATCAGATTTTGTAGACCCGATCCGTCAAAAAATGGATAAAGTCTCCGATAAGGTATCAGATACGATCTCCAATGTGTCGGAGAAAGCTAAAGACCTTGGAAAAAAAGCAGTAGATGCATCGGATGACTTTTGGAAAAAAGCTGAAGCTTATTCAGAAAATGTAGTTGAAAAAGCAAAATCCAAAGGGACAGAAATATTCGAAAAAGCAAAGACGGTTGCAGAAGAACAAGGGAAAGCATTAAATCAAAAGATTGATGAATTTATTGCAAAAGAAAAAGCAATAGAAGCAAAAGAACC
>JBDTUE010000186.1:0-8436 GCA_040007895.1 Saprospiraceae bacterium
GCCATTTTATCAGCAACTATTTTTAATGCTTTTTTGCCGGCATCACTTAATTGAGTAAAAGGGATTTTTTGCAAAGAATCTGCCTGCTCTGGTTTCAACCCCAAAACATTTAATACTTCTGCCGTAATTTTTTGCGTTTCTGATTTCTCCAACATCGCCGTTCTAAACGCCCCGCTTTCATTGATTGCTTTATGAAAAAGCCCTTTAGCAGAAGGCATTGCCATTAATGTATTCACTTTTGCGCCACCACCCGATTGGCCAAAAATGGTAATATTATTGGGATCGCCACCAAAATTTTCAATATTATTTTTTACCCATTGCAGTGCCGCCACGATATCTGCTATACTATTATTGGCAGAGGTTTTATATTTTTCGCCGTAAGCAGATAAATCTAAAAAGCCCAGAATATTTAGACGGTGATTAATGGACACAATCACTACATCTCCTTTTTTACTAAGGTTTTCTCCATCATAAGAAGGAAGCTCCTGTGATGAACCTGCAGTAAAACCGCCGCCATGTATCCAAAATAGTACAGGTCGTTTTTTTGCCGGTGTTATTGCAGGTGTCCAAACATTTAATACTAAACAATTTTCATTTGTATAACCCCAATCGTGATGAAAAATAAATTCTCCTTCATCCTGCACAGATACAGTAGGGTCTTGTAAAGGGGCTACGGGCCCATATACTAATGAGCTGCGTACACCTTGCCAGGGCTTTACTTTTTGTGGAGCCATAAATCGTTCGGCTTGTGCATACGGAATACCTTTGTAGGTAAATATTCCATTGTGTGTATAGCCCCGCACCTGTCCCGACTCGGTATTGGTAACAGCTTTATCATTACTTACCACAATAGGTTGGGCAATTAAATTTTTGCTTAAAAAGCAAAGCGAAAGAACGAAGAAAAAGGAGATGACTTTTTTCATGTTGATTTATTTTACGTTGTTTTTATTAAATTAGAATTTATTTATTAGAAAATTTATTATTTAGGCGGCATCCTTAAATACAGGCATCAATTGCTCCTTATTAGCAATGCTGGCCGCAGCATACCTGTTATGTACAATTGACCTTTTTATGGACTGGATGAATTCTAAGTAATTTTTATCCAATTTCACAAATCAAAAATTTTATTTTTAAAATTCATTATCACTCAATTAATAAAAAGAAATTGAAAAATTTAAGCCGATAACAACTCAGTAATTCTTGTCAAATCAGGGATGAAATGGTTCGAAAAATGTCCGTGTATTTCAGAGATATAGACCGACCTTTTTTTGAAAAATACATTTATTCTGACGGATATAATTTTGTGTTGAGTATCATTTAGGAAAAGTAAATTACTTAAACTTTACCATTTTTCGACCTATGAATAATGTATTGTCACTTGAGCTAAATTAGCTAAATCAGGTATAAAAATTTCAAAAAATTTACTAAGATTTAAATGAAAGGGTGACTTGTCCACAGGATCCCTACGGGAAAGTCACCCCTTCACTTAAGAGGTTACTTCATTAATTTTAAAGCACTGTCAAGTCGCAATGCAGCATTATCCCAATTTAGAATAGGAAAAAGTGCATCTACAAAGTCGGTGCGTTTATTTTTATACTTTAAATAATAAGAATGTTCCCAGACATCAATGACTAAAAGCGGTATCACTCCCCATTGGGTTAGTTTTTCATGATTTTCACATTGCAATACCGTCAAACTATCTGAATATGGCTGATAACCTAAAATGCCCCAGCCATTTCCATCGATATTCTTTGATGTGGCCGCGATATAAGATTTTAATTTATCGTAGCTGCCAAAATTATTTTCAATTCTTTTGAGCAACTCGCCGCCTGGTTTAGTTGGTTTGTTGGTGAGATTAGTCCAGAAAATAGAATGTAATACATGAGATGAGAAATGATAGGATAGTTTTTTAGTCCAGTAATCCACTGTTTCAAGATTGTTGGTGTCCAGGGCTTCTTTGATTTTTTTCATATCTGCATTGGCTGCTTTTACAGCACCTCCATGATGAAAAGTATAATGTAGATGCATGGTTTCAGCATCCATCGCGGGTTCCAGAAAATTTTCTGAATATGGCAAAGTCTGTTGGATAAAATTTCCATCCTTATCTACCAATTTGTCGATACCCCCTTCGGTAACTGAAGATGCAAATAAAGAATTTGAAGGAAGGATCGATGCACCTCCGAGAATAAGACTGTTTTGAAGAAATTGTTTTCTATCCATGATTTTAGTTTGACGTGTAAATTAATATAGAAGCTTTGCGATTAATTCCTGTAGGTGAAGCTACTACTAAACTATTCAACTCCGGAATGAAAAGAGAAGTCCTTGCCCCTGAATGTGTAGCTATTTTTCCATTAAATATATACGTATTTGAATCCAGTTGTTTGAATATATCCACATAACCACCTCCACAGGTCAAATAAATTTCTTTCGTTTTTGAGTTATAAAAGATATCGTCCACATCGCTGTCGACAGGAAAAGATGAAATCGTATTTCCAGTTTGAGTGTCAATCACCAATAGTTTTGGAGCATGTCGGCAACCGATAAATAAGCGGTGATTGATCTCATCGAGGCACATCGGAAAATTTGAAAAGGCCTCTGTCATTGGCCAGGTATCTGTAACTGCATTCTTTTCCAAATCAATGATTTCGATTTGTTTATTATCAGGAACATTCACATAGATTTTTTTTGCTGATTGGTCCAGTTGAAAAGCTTCAGGATGTGCTGAAAGTTTTATTTCTGATACTAGTTTCAAGGATCTTGCATCAATACTGCCGATGCCCCCGTCACCATACCCGACATAGATGAGTTTGTTGACAGAATCATAACGGACATTATCTGCATCACCTGATAATTTTATGGAATTTGTCTGTTGATATGTATTTGCATCTATGACCAGGCATTCACCTGTTCCTCCATTCGAAATGAAAATGGAATTATTCTCGGTTAAATAAAAAACTCCTTGTGGTTCATTTAAATTTTTAATTGAATGGACTATTTTTTGATTTTTTAAATCAATTACTTCTACAGAATTGTTGCCGAGTGCAGCAACAAAAAGAATTTGATGCCGGCTATCATAACTTAAATGATCAATCCTTCCTTTTACCTCGGGCAAAGTAATGGAAGCCTGTAATGTCAGCATACTATTAAGTGGTTGGGTTTTACATCCCTGGAGACAAACAAAGCAAAAAATTATTAAAGGAATTTGTTTCATTAAATTTTGAGATTAGGATTCCAGGAGATATGATCAATCTTTTGGATGTTCTCTTGTAATCCATTTCATGACTGTAAAGGTATTTGTTTGGAGAAATAAATATTCGTTAGAAATTTTCAATTCGATTTTTTTTATTACTTGATCTCCTGTGTACCAATCGGTTTAATCTTTTATATGAGAAAAACTGGAGTTGAGTATATACCTAACTTAAAACCAGTGTATTGCGATTAAAAAGTTCACCATATGTTGAATTCAACATTTGAGATACTATTCTGTCCACCCAGGTATGGGATAAAAGACAAAAGCTACGTACTTTACCGGTGTGAAATTGCGTCCATTCATGAAATCATATCGATACCTAAAACCCATCCTTGCTATACTTTTTTTGCTATTATTATTTGCCAACCCTTTATTAGCACAGGATGATGGAGGTGAACATGGCAGTCTCATCACAAGTATAGGTATTGCTATCCTCGCTGCTACGTTTGTAGCTTATTTGGGTCATGCCGTAAAACAACCCTTGTTGTTATGTTACCTGGTGGCCGGTATTATCATTGGCCCGAATATCGGTTTTGGTTTTATCAAAAACGTGCATGATATTGAGACGATATCTCATTTTGGATTGATCCTGCTTTTGTTTTTGATTGGACTTGAAATTGATATTAATAAACTGAAAGCGTCCGGAAAATCACTTGTGATCAGTGGCATTTCACAGTTTCCGATAACCGCGGTCATTGGTATCGGATTTTTTTGGCTCGTTGGGTTTTCAGTTGGAGGTGGCAAATATGATTTGATTTATATTGCAGCTTGTTGTGCCCTCAGTAGTACAGCTATCGTAGTCAAATTATTATATAGTAAGTTTGAATTAGACACGCTCGCCGGCCGCATCACACTTGGAGTACTGGTCTTCCAGGATATTTGGGCCATTATATTGTTGGGGATACAGCCCAACCTTGCTGATCCCAATATTCTTAAAATTCTACTTTCTTTCGGTAAAGGTATTTTACTCGTATTTATGAGTTTGGCGGTGAGTAAATATATCCTCCCCAAGTTATTTAAGTCTATCGCCAAGGTACCGGAGATGGTATTAGTATCTTCATTGGCCTGGTGTTTTTTAGTTTGTGGAGGTGCTGCATTTTTTGATCTGTCTATCGAGATGGGAGCTTTGATAGCGGGTATTGCGATTTCTACCTTTCCTTATAACCTGGATGTCATTGCCAAAGTGGTCAATATCCGCGATTTTTTCATTACCCTGTTTTTCGTTTCCCTGGGTATGCAGATACCTAATCCGATGGATAATTTGTCCATCCTGGTGATTGCAGGGGTAGCTTCTTTATTCCTTTTTCTATCGCGATTCCTTGCTGTATTTCCGGTATTGTATTATTTAAAAAATGGGCTCCGTGTCAGTCTACTCACTTCCATCAACCTGGCTCAGGTCAGTGAATTTTCTTTGGTCATCGCTTCGCTGGGTTTGGCGGCAGGCCATATTACTCACAACACCATGTCGGTCATCATCTTTGTTTTCGTAATTACTTCTATGATTTCTACCTACATGATCAATTACAGTGATGCGATACAGAAATCCTTGTCTGGTCTGCTGAAAAAAATGGGCTTGCGGGAAATCGAAACAGTCATTCATGAAAAAGATAGCGATCCTGAAAAGGAAATAGCGCTATTAGGTTTTCACCGTATCGCCAGTTCTTTGTTGAATGATATTATTCATGTCAATAATGATTCCAAAGTAAAACTCAAAGATAAATTGGTCGTGGTTGATTTTAATCCTGAAATCCACGAGTACCTCCAGTTTATGGGTATCAAAGTAGTCTATGGGGACATTAGCCACATGGACACCTTGCATCATGCAGGTATCCATGATGTGAAAGTATTGATTTCAACGATACCAGATACCATCCTCGTTGGTACGGATAATTTGAAAATCATTAGCCATATGAAAGACATCTGTCCCCAGGCTATGATCATAGTCACTGCTGAAAGTGTGGAGCGGGCTTTGGTGATGTATGCAGAAGGAGCAGATTATGTGTTTTTACCAAGGATACTTGCCTCGGATAAATTATTAGATATCATTGATTTGGTTCTTAATAATCATGAGGGGGAGATGGTTCGAATTAAAGACCGGGAGATTGAAATGCTGAAGACCAGGATAGAGGTGATTCGATAGTTGAAATAGTAAAGATGGATCAAAGTTTGCCCATGATTAATTCTTTACAGGTCTCACCATCTTTATTATTTTATGGGTTCAGGATAAATTAGCTGAATTAAATTCATTGCATTGCCCTGTCCCTATTTCCATTCAATATTATTCTGCTTAAAACATGATAAATCCAAAGAATGGAAATTGGGAACCTCGCTCGTGATGTTTTACTAAAATGCGAATCTTCCCATTCTACTTAATCGGGACTTTGGGTAATTATTTCAACTATAAAAGATTGTTCAAATTACTTTTAGCAAAATGATCTGCGTTAGGTTCCCCATAAAATGCTTAGATAATCTAAAATACTTCTACAATCTTTATCGTTTTTTGGGGTCAGGCGAAAGACATTTTCACAGCTCTTGACGGGGCTTTAATTAAAGATTAGAATCTGAAACTTTATACGGATCTAGACAACTATTGTAATTATATTCAACCACGCTGTGGTTGTACCATCAGTGTTTAGTAACCCCGCATTGCATGCGGAGTTATTAATATTAAATCCTTTCAGGATTAAGAATAAAGGATATGTCAAAAATCTGGAAGTAGTAAGGCAGAGCCTGAAAGGCTTAAATGTGAATTAGCCACTAATTGTCGGGTGTCTCCAGGCAATTCGTGGAAATGAAAAAGTATTTTTTACAACCCTGAATGGGGTTGAATTAAAAATTACAAACAGAAAACATTTAGAGAAATAAAATAAAAACTAGTTGGACTTTAGTCGCATGAATGGGGCTAAAGCCAAATTATTTCGTTTTAAATTCCGTCCGCTTCACAAAAGTGATCCCCTGGGGAAATGCGGGACGGTAAATGAAAGCAGGAGTTTATCAAAGGTTAGTTTGAAGTAAAGAAATTAGCAGAGCGGTATTAAGTTCCTACTGTCTAAGTAATCGATTAGCTTAAAGGCTCCTTATTCGTCAGATTTTCCTACCAGTTTCCAGACGTAAGTACTTCCTTCTTTAACAACACTAAAGTAGTCAAAGGTACCAGTCGCCCTATCACCTGCGGCATCAAGATCTTCAGCGCCTACGACGCCGCTATATTTATTAGCCTGTGCAACGAAAAGTGATTTGAGTTTGGCAAAGTCATCGGTAGTGCCATTGTTTGATTCAATGGTATAGGCAATGGTCCACATAGCATCATACGCTGCTAATGCAAAAGCATCTGGTTCTATACCAGTCTTGGTTTTGATACGGGCAGCAAGAGGTTTCCATTTTGATTCGTTAGCAGCCGGCAGACCAAATGCAGGTGCAAAAAAAGATGTCTTGATTACAAATTCAGCGACCGCAGGGGTTAAAAAAGCGGTACTTAAAGCAACACCATCACCTCCAAACCATTTGAGATTACTTAACATCGGCTCTGCGGCTGCCAGTTTAAAAATTTCAGCACCTTCATCAAACGATGCAAGGTAGATGCCAACCTTAGCAGAACCGTATTTATCAATTAACGTGCCTCCCCAATCTTTTATACCGGAAATAACTTCTGCATAATCCGTCAACGTGGTTAAATATGGAGGAATCGGAGTGTTTTCACCACCTTTAGCAGCAAAAGCAGCTCCGGTAGAACTTTGCAAACCTCTGTTTCCAGCGTCATCTCTTGCTACCGTCACTAATCCTTTGAATCCTTTTTTGGCAATCGTTGCCGCCATCGCAAGCCCTTCAATTTTGTCGGATGGACAGAAGCGAAAAATATTGTCATTGGCAATGGCCAGACTACCAGCCGTACTGCTTTGACTAATCACAATAATGTCCGCTGCATCACTCAACGGTTTTAAAGCAGCAAGCTCAGCGCTGGACTGTGGACCGATGACAAAGCTTACTTTTTCATCTTTAGCCTTGGAAAATTGTGTTTTTGCGAGTTCTGTTTCCAGTTTGGTATCCGCTACAGAGACTGCTAATTTGAAGGTAGCTTTCTTATTAGCCAAATAAGCATTGATATCTTCAGTTGCGAGATCTAAAGCTGCCTGAGAGGTAAGTCCCAGCGAAGACCAGTTGCCCGTCAACGAGAAAAGACCTTTAACAGTTATGGTTTTCTCTGTAATGCCTCCATTGCCTCCGGTGTTTTCATCCGTATCACATGCATGAACAGTGAGCATAAGGATGACTAAAGTAGCTAAGGGAATAAAAATTCTTCTCATACTATATATTACGTTCGTTTGAATTAAAAAGTCTGGAAATTTCTGCAAATATCGGTAAAAATTTTTAGTGTTGCTTATTTGAAGGGAGAGGGATAGCTTGGCAAAACGGGAGTTTTAGTTAAAAACAAAAAGAATGGCTGAGCAATAAGGTATATCAAAAATTCGATCCTATTATATTAATGATAAGCCCTTGTTATCTGAAAATTATTCAGTATGTAAAGACTCAGGTAACATCAATAAAAAAGGCAATGCTTTCGAGTAGTCCAATAATTCATATTCTAATCCTAAACGACGGATGTTTTGATAATACACTGAATGATTTTGGTAATATTGTTTTTCTGATTCAATGTACCAGGATGCTTTGCCTAATTTTTCAGCTATAAACCATTTTTCCAGCAAACGTGCCGTGCGACCATTGCCATCATCAAAGGGATGTATTTTTACAAAAATCAAATGAATCATAGAAGCGAAAAAAAATACTTCTTCAAAACTCAAGTCATCCTTTAATAAACTGACAATATCCTTATACAATTTTTCTAATTCGGAAATGACTGCAAATGGCGAAGCAGCAACATAATCTATTTTTCCATCCTTCGTGGTAACATACATGTTTGTCGTACGAATTTTCCCTTGTTTGTATTCGGGTAAAATATTTTTTGTCAAAAGTTGATGAGCGAAATTTATATTCTGTTCATTTAGACTATTGGATTGAGCGAATTCGTAAGCAGAATATAAATCGTCGATCTTACCGATGTAGTCGGGTTTGAATTCAATCCCAAAACGTTTGTGTTTCACGTAGGAATCCAATTCAATATTTTCACCTTCTATTTTGGATGAGTATACTGCTGATACGGCGGTGTAAAAACTAAATGAAGATATCGA
>JBDTUE010000187.1:0-8430 GCA_040007895.1 Saprospiraceae bacterium
GTCTTTATCCTCACTCCAGGTATATTCAATCTGATAGGCAACTTTACGTGCGAATTCCACGCCATGCCTGTCTTGAAGAAATCCAAGTGACATATCCATTCCGGCACTGACTCCTGAGGACGTATAATATTTTCCATCTATTACCCATCGGGCTTTGGGCTGCCACTTTACATCTGGGCCTTGTGACATCACCCAGGCTAAAGCTCGTTTATTGGAAGTGGCATGCAGTCCATCGATCAGTCCTGTTTTAGCGAGGATAGCTGTACCTGTACATACGGTCAATACATAGGTGCTCTGTTGTGAAATGGTTTTTATTAATTCAATCAAATCAATATTATCCACTTGAGCTCTGGTACCGGGGCCACCGGGAATTAGAAATAAATCGGTTCCATTTACAATGCCCGAAAGTGATACTGTATTTATACTTACATTATGTTGATTGGTGATCACGCCTCCATTCAAAGAATAAAATGAAACGGTATAATGGTCCCGAAGCCTTCCAAAAATTTCTACCGGTCCGAATACATCGAGAGTTTCAAAATCATTAAACAATAAAACGGATAATTGAATCATAAGAATTTATTGGATCAAGCCCATAGGAAGTTTATCAATTTTCTCTATAGACAAATCGGAGTAATATACTTCAGCTCCTTCCGATTGAATCTGAATCTTTCCTTTCGTTAGCGGGGTTTCTATACCATCTTTGATATGTCTTGAATTCAATAATACCAGGTTTACTTTTCCATTGACCATATGTACAGCAGTACCACCGAAACAATATAGATCTATCGTATTCCATTCACCGGTAGGTAAGTCGGCATCAATACTTTTAGCACAATGTCGTCCCACATCTTTATTATCTACATTGAATGTATATACTTTACCCATTGGATCATATGTAAAATCTCCTTTGTTATTTTTAACCGCATGAACATCAAATGAAGCACGGTCGAGACCCCAGTAGTCTCCGCAATCGTGTTCCTGGATTTGAAATTCCTGCGAACGCATCCAGAATCCCCAGTCCACTCCATGAGGTCCGACCGCATGATACAGGATTCCGCTATCCAATCGGGATTTGTCTTTAGGTGGATATTTATGTGTACCCCATTTAAATTTACATTGAAAGTGATAGTTTTCATATTCAGATTTAGTGGATATACCACCAAATCGTTCACCGGTAATATGAATAACTTTTTTACCATCCAGATCAGCTACAACAAATACCTGTTGAATCGGATTGAGCCCTAGCGCTGGTATATCGGCGCGATGTTTACCATCCGCATCTAAGCCGGGTCCGATATATACATCCCAATTGGAAAGATCTTTATTATTAAACAACTGGATATGATTGGATCCAGTCTTAGTAGTTTTAGGAGAACATGCTACTATCAACAAGCACAAAATAGTATACGGAATGTAATTTTTCATTTATTGAGATTAAGGATGGATGTCATTGGATGCAAGACTAACTAATTAAATGGTGGCTTTTGAGAATATTATTTTATTATACTCTTTAAAAATGGAATCAATTGATCGGCCATCACCTGGTGCTCCGCTTTACTGGGATGTGTGGCACAGCCTGTAGCCTGCATAGGAAGAAATTGAAATGTTTGTATTCCAGGTTTGTTTTTATTAGACGCATTGATTTGAAGTGCAATAGTATTTAAAAGACGATATAAGGCTGCAGCTTTTATTCCATGCAACATAGGACTAGTCAACAATACGATTTGTGTATGAGGATAATGGGTATAAATCCTTTGAATAAAATCCAGATATTGGTGAATGAATATCACGGAATCAAACGGTTTCCGTTCATGAACTCCATCCCCATCAGAAAAGTCATTCGTGCCCAGGCATATACTCACGATATCAGGAGTCCATCGGGAAAAATCCCATCGATTCGTGCTATCGGTACCCAATTGAAAATTTTCATATACATCCGGCATAGCAGGACAATCTACGTTCCAACAACGATAGATACCAATACCGGATACACTGCTTAACATGGGTTCAAGGTTTAAAGTCCGGGCAGCTATACTGGCATAGGAATAATATGCATTGTGTTGATCATACCACTGGCCTGAGCCACAGGGGATTTCAAGAGTATCATTTCCCATGCCACACGTGATGGAATTGCCTATGAATTCTATTTTTGTTTTGGGAAATTGATTCCTTGCTAAAATCTTTTGAGCTTCTATCTTCTGTACCGCTATGTCACCATTGGATGCTTCGGTAGCTTTAATGATATTTACCTGATGTATTCTTTGTTTTTTTAATCCATAGACAGATACTCGTTGTGTACTTGTATCCAGGATTTTGATTCGTTTATAATATGCGCTGTCGGATTCTATTACGACATAACCATGATTACCGGATCCAGTAAGATTTTTAAACCAAATAATACAACTGTCCCCTTCAAAATCAAAAGATACTCCAGACGCTGACGTAATCAGTCTTAGTTCATTCTTTTCATTTAATGCTGTTCTTCCGTATGTATGAATTGATACGTCATTCATCCAGTATTCCTGCAACCTGGTTTGTTTGCAATTTGATATCCATAAAGAAATAAAACAGATGAAGAAGCCCGGCCTGGAACGAAAAAATAGATACACGATATACTGCTAAATTAAAGTGATAAAAATTTTAAAATGATTTCAACTAAAATAGAATCGAGCTATTTATATACAAAATCTTCATTGAAGTTTGAATCGGATTTTCTTGTCTAAAAAAATTTAGTTACTTCAGTTTTTCCATGTCAGACATTCTATCATACAGCGCTTTGAATGTAGCGGAAGGATTTCCCCTGTCTGCAGGCACCGTAACGATATTATAATAATTATCTAAAAATCCTG
Source organism: Saprospiraceae bacterium (assembly GCA_040007895.1). Taxonomy (GTDB): domain Bacteria; phylum Bacteroidota; class Bacteroidia; order Chitinophagales; family Saprospiraceae; genus JADJLQ01. Next base: position 2,853 of record JBDTUE010000187.1, read on the forward strand.
AAGGTCCAGACCATACCGTTTGCATCATACCATAATATTTTGGCTTCATCGCTTTAGTAGCATATTGTCTCCATCGGGCCATATCTTCTACCTGTGCGATAGCTACCTGTGGTTTATTCCATGGACATGTGATTACTCTCAATCCTTTCATCGCAAAATATACCGGGGTCTGATCAGGTCTTTCATAATGCCAGTCGCAGATCACGACATCTTTAGCTATCAGATCCACGGCACGTGCTGTATAATTAAAACTTGCTTCCCAGATACCCATTCCAGTTGATTTTCCATCGATGAGACGATCACCCCAGATCCATAACTCACGATTTTGAAGGGCTAAATGATTTCTAAGTTTGTTGACTTCGCCTGCGAAAAGTTCCGCTTTATCGACGCCACCACAACGGGGACATTTATCATCACCGATATAAAATACTTCATCCATGCCTGCATGAAAAGCTTTGGCTTCAAATACTTCGCAGATTTCATCCATCAAATCAAATACGATGGCATGTACATCAGGATGAAGAGGACAATAACTTTTACAATACAATCCATCTGCATTGGGCCATTTATATTTTTCAGGCATTTGTACATGAGGCGTTTCATCAAACTGAGGATATACGGACAATAACCTGGTGGTCTTAGTCGACCAGGACTGATGACCTAACAGATTGACCTGGGGTACTATTTGTATATTATTTGCTTTACAGACAGCTACCATTGCTTTCGCATCTTTATAAGTCAACGGAAATGAATCCCTGAGCTCAGGATGCGATTTATATTCATATTTATAATCCACTCTCAGCATAAGGTGTGTGACTTTTCGTGGTCCAAGATCCTCCTGGATAAACTTTATGAATCGATCTACTTCTTTTGCATTAGGCGCAGCAATGGCAAATCCTTTGACCTGAAATAACGTATCGGAAGGTACAGACTGACTAATGCCTGTGGATACCGAATGAGTCAATAGTGTGACGAATACCAGCTTTAACAATCTATACATAATCTGTTTTTATTTTAATAGAATAAAGAATGGCCTAAAGTAACAATAATTTGCTTTTGAAAAATTCATTCAGAGTTGCAAGTCGGGAATATCCGTTTTCTTTAAATTATTTACTGACGGTTTCCAATTCTTTAATTCTCTTAAATAAAGTACGAAAAGTCTCAGGAGGATTTCCTTTCTGGTTCGGTGGTGTACTTATATTATAATACATATCCAGAAATGAAGTAGTATTGGACCATACCGTCTGCATCATTCCATAATACCTCTGTTTCATATTTTTAGTAGCCGTGGTTCTCCATCGAGCCATATCTTCAACTTGAGCGGAGACAACTTCGGGTTTATTCCATGGACAGGTAATCACTCTAAATCCTTTCATTGCAAAATATACTGCGGTCTGATCGGGCCGTTCATAATGCCAATCACAAATCACAATATCTTTAGGAACAAGATCCACTGCTCTTGCTGTATAATTATAACTTGCTTCCCAGATACCCATTCCGGTTGACTTTCCATCGATAAAGCGATCACCCCACATCCAGAGTTCACGATTTTTTTGTTTTAAATGATTTCTTATTTTAGTTACTTCACCGGCAAATAATTCAGCTTTATCTACTCCTGAGCATCTCGGGCATTTATCATCACCAAGATAGAATACCTCATCCATACCCGCATGAAATGCATTTGATTCAAAAGCATCACAAACTTCATCCATCAGGTCAAAAACGATAGCATGAACATCTGGGTGTAGTGGACAATAACTTTTACAATACAATCCATCTGCATTGGGCCATTTATAAACTTCCGGCATTTTTATAGCAGGTGTTTCATCAAACTGTGGATAGACTTTTAAAAGATTGGAGATCCTGATCCCCGATGATTGATGACCCAACAAATTAATTTGTGGTACGATGGCAATATGATCCGCTTTGCAGGCTTCGACCAAAGATCTGATATCTCCGGAAGATAGAGTAACCGAATCCCGCAATTCAGGATGACTGGTAAATGGGAAATTATAATCTACCCTTAACTGTAGATGGGTGATATTCCTTGGAGCCAACTCTTCATGGATGAATTGTATAAACCGTTTTAATTCATCGGGCTTCGGTGCCCGGATGGAAAATCCTTTTACCTGGAAGAGCGTATCAGGAGCTGAAGATTGACCGCTTAAAAAAGAGATGGTATATATTGAAAAAAATATTCCAATAAGGTATTTTACATTTTTATTTTTCATAACAAAAAAAGATTGAAAGAGCGGGAGACTAATATAATCTTTTTTAGAATAGAAACTACAGATGACCTGGTTAAACCTCTTCCTTCTTTTTTGTTATCTTTTAGTCCGCTCTGCCTTTTTCGGTATCCGCTGCATTATCATTATGTCGTCTTTTCCTTTCATATTTTGAATTTCCGAATCGATATGAAAGAGATACTACTAAACGCTGTGTATCAGTTTCGGTAACCTGGTAAGAGGTTACTTCCTTTAACTTGATTAGATTAATTTTATTCTTCTTTTATTCAATGCCTGATAGTAGTATGGAATAATATTACAGTTTCAATCTATCCATTTTTACTTTCTCATATTCTCCATCTTCACCCGGATAGCGGAGTGATTTTTCAAACAGACCTGATTGTTTGGCCATGGCCCAGATCAGGCTTTCTCCGGCGGGAATATAATTCGGTATTTGTTTATAAACTTCATCTTGATACGCCTTTTCTGCATCTACTACATCCCAACCCCTATCTTTAAAATGTTGAATCAAATCATCCAGAAACAAGGCAGCAGCAAGATTATGATGAAGTAATATCACGTGATTTATCTTCCTGTTCGTAAGCCCGGAAGCTAAGGAATCATAGTATAGTGCCCTGTCAAATAAATGTTCTATATAAAAAGATTTATAACCGGAAATATCTCCTTTGGGATCCTTCTTAAGTCGTTGCACCAACCTGGAATTGACATACCAATCAGAAGCATCGATCGTAACGTGCCCGTTTTTATAACCATGTTTATGGAGAATACTCCTTAAACTGTCTGTTTTTCCTCTTGTATTCCCTTCTTTTAAATATGGAAATCTAAAGTATGGATAGAAATTTGAATATTTTTTTATGATAGAATGATTTCTTAGCAATTCCGATTCAAATTGTTTTACTGTATTTTCACTATCAGCATAGTTAAGATGAGAATACGTGTGATTACTGATTTTGTGACCTTGTCTATTCCATTCCTTTAATAGATCGGCACCTTTTTTTCCCTGAATTCGCATACCAGTGACAAACAATACTGCTTTGAGCTGATGTTTATTCAAAGCATGAAGCAAAGACTGATTCCATACTTCCAGTGGATAACCGGGCATGTCTGAGATATTCGGGTCATCAAACGTAAATGCGATCTTTGGTCTTGTATCGGGAGGAAATTTAATTACTTTTTTATCTGAGAAATTAAGTGTGGTAGTTAAGAAAAACAATAAATAAAATTTTATCATTGGAGGTAGTGATTAATAAGAAATGGTATTTAATATTTTTTCCAACCCGGTTAGATTCTGAGATAAAATTGTTTTTACATCAGCGGTGTCAACATGACCAAGTATTCCCCATGGACCGCGATAGCCTTTATCGATAAGGTAACGTATCATGCTTTGTTCCTGGTCCCCGCTGTTGAGGGGTAAGATCTGAGGCCCTTCTTTACGCATACCATTTAGATTGACTACTTTAAGATAGGGTAACATAGTATCCACTAAACCATGAAACCGGTCGATCTGGGCATGTACATGATGAAAACTATAGACCATACCGATTTCTTTACCTGGCAATGCATTGATGATATTGACTTGGTTAGGCGGCAATCCAAACCAATCTCCATGGTTGTACAACATGAGATTGCATCCAAGGGGTTTCAGGCGATCAGCAAGATAGCCTACTATCCGTATTGCTTTGTTCAATTTTAAAGAATCATCTAATCCTTCGAAATAATTATTATTAAAACTCAGCCACAGAGAGGTTTTAAGTTGTGCAGAATCCAGGTAATGAAATAAAAGCTCATTAAACGGACTCAATTTACCCAGGGTGTCAGTTCGTGCATCTAACCACAACCATACTCCATCGATTTGAATCTTGTTTTCTTTAGCGAGTGCCCATTCATGCATCATTTCAGGTAAATGCTTGTCTCGCCAATCATAGGCATACCGTTGAATCCCCAGTTCTTTCAGCATCTGTATTCTTTGTTCCGGGGTCCGGTGCATAGAATCAAAGGGCACTATACACCAGGCTATCACCCTGGACATATCCAATGGTTTTTCTTTCGAGTGTTTGCAGGCCGCATAAGCAAAAAATATAAATAAGGAGAATATAAGCAACCTGGATTTCATAATCCGAAAATAAGTATTAATATGCCAAAGCGATAAAGGAGATAAAGACCAGGAAGAAATTGTCGACAACATAAGATTGAAAAAATGGGAAGGACCAAATGCCCTGAATACTTTTTTTCTAAGCAGTATTAAGCAATTTTTGAGATCAAAAAATTATAATAACAACTATTGAGGATAGTGTAAATTTTCATTCCGTTGAAATGCTCTTTGGGCCAGGGAAGTATTACATTCGCGCCATGAAGAGGATGTCAGTCGTTCTCCTGGTGTTGTGGAGTTTTATTCGTCCTGTCAGCGGACAAATCAGTATTGAAGTATCGACCCAGGACGCAAGTTGTAGTGGTAAGGGTTCCATCCTGGTAATGGTGAGCGGTGGTAAGGCACCATTTTCCTTTGAGATCATCGACAATACCTGTGGACTAAATAATAAGCCTCTTCAGAATAATAACCTGTTTACTGGTCTTACATCTTGTAACTATACTGTAAAAGCAATTGATGCGGAAGGTAAAAGTGTAACAAAACAAGCAACAGTGGGTGGTAATTATATCGGCCCATCCGCTTCCATTGATGTATCTGGATGTAGTTTTATAATCAATCCAAAAAATGGAAGTGCGCCAATAAAATATGCAATATCCGGGGATGGAGGTAAAACCTATAGCTTACCCACTGATCAAAACACCTATTCCAATCTTAAAAAAGGTACATATTTTATAAAAATAGAAGATGCATGTAATTCCATGTATATCACCAGTGCCACCATTGACCTCGATACCCTTGAATATTTTTTTACAAGAGTCAGGGGGTTCAATGTTGTTTACGATTCCATCTATCCCTCGAGTATACGTGGGGGACAGGGCCCTTTTCTATTCTATCTGGTGAATGGCAATGATACTCTTCGAAGTCCCAATAATCATTTTGCATTAAAAGATATTGTTAAAACGTGTAACACGCAGGTTTATATCATATCCGGTTGCGGAGTATATGTTAATCGGTTTGATTTTGCAGATACAGAGATCAGTTGCCTGGATTATTCCGGTGGTAAAGTTGAATTTAAAGTTAATGTCGGTGTAGCACCCTTTAATTCATTTTATTATGTGATGAATACATCGACGTTTGTGCCTGGTCTTAAAATTGACAACTTAAATAAAAATGATCTTTATTATTCATTTAGTGTCAAAGATGCCTGCGGTGATTTTTCAAGTTCAAATGATAAGATGTATCG
>JBDTUE010000188.1:0-8399 GCA_040007895.1 Saprospiraceae bacterium
TTGGCATCCCAGAAAACTTTGTCAGTATATTGATTATGCTGTTTAGCATTTGGGTTGGTTTGAAGATCATCTCCATCATAAGGCAATGTCACGGGATATGGCCTGGTCTGTTCAGAATACGGATTTGGATCTTTAGATGGATCACAAACCAACGGATAGCCGGTGCGTCGTATGTCATTATAAGCCTCCAGACCATTTCCAAACTCGTGGATCCATTTTTGAGTAATGATCACTTCAAGTTTTTTATTATCATCTCCTTTATCGTATAACGCTAATACCTTATTGATATAAGTTGTAATATCTGCATCTGCAATGACCGGCGCCCCGACTAGGCGCGCAACAGCGTTTATTTTAGCCATAGAGGCTTTAATGCCTGATTCTAATAAAGTCTTAGCACTTTCACCGGTATTCTTAGTCAATGCCAGTTCGGCACGGATAAAATGAAGATCGGCTGTGGTAAGGATTCTTTGAGCGCCAGCTCCTTTTAAACCAGAATTAAGATCACCATTGACGCCAGATCCATTATCATAAGCACCTCCTACCGGCCAGAGTCCAACCAGGGTTTGAGATTTACCCTGATCAAAACCTTCATTTGGATCTTTATCATAGGATGCAAACCAAATAGATAAAAACCTTCCGTCGAGATATGATATAGGATTTTCAGCTTGTTCATTCGGCGCAAGTTGATTATAGAAATAATATGGAATTCGAGGATCTCTTATACCTAGCATCATTGTGTTTTGAGCTGCAGTATCTCCCTTCATAATGAGGTAGAAATATGGACTGATAAAGAAAGATGGATTTCCCTCAGTATATTCTCTGATAAAACCGGGGTTTCTGTTTTCGGGAGTAATTGACGTATTATATACCAATTCAAAATCTTCTGAAGTCCCTGAGATAAGATTTGATTTTATGAGATCACTCACTTTAGCTGGATCATACAAGTCTGTAAGTCTTACTTTATTATACATATTCAACAAGAGTGACCTACCATATTTTTTCCATTTATTCATATCACCTTTATAAATAAGGTCATCAGCCCCTGGATTTCGAGTACTGGTTTTATCCAGATCAGCCAAAGCTTCTACTCCCAGTCTAAACAAATCTTTATAGATCAATTTATCATCATCATATTTTGGGAAAGTGGCCTCTGCACCTTTACCTGCTTCGAAATACGGCATATCTCCCCAGATATCTACAATAGAACTGAACAACTGGACCTTCAGAAGTTTAGACATACCTACATAAGACCAACTGTTCGTTTCTGTAGCTTTTTTTATAGTAACATCAAGATCAGGAAGGACTACAGCATATAATTTTTCCCAACATTGCGTCAATGAAAATTCATTTTCAGTGATTTTGTAATCATCGTGATCACCTCTTTGGACGGTATGCTGAGCATATACTGAAACAAGTTCAGAGATGCCTGATTTACCCATGCCCAGAGAGCCAAATACGGTAGCTTCACTAAAAGGCATTAGGTTATTGATCTCCGCATCGACAGGATTGTTAGGATCATCATTGATATTGAGATAATCAGTACAGGATGGGATACCTATTAAACTGGCCATCGCGAATAAGAATAAAAATTTATATTTTTTCATATTGTTATTTATTGAGTCAAGACGAATAATTAAAATTGACGATTTACGATTTACGATTTATGATTGACGATTTATGATTAGAATTTAAGATTGATACTTGCACCAAACCTTTTAATAGATGGCAAATTTTGAAATTCAAAACCCTGATAGTTTTCATCACCAAATGTGCTGGTCTCGGGATCAAAATTGGTGTCCTGCGGGAAATGTGGAGCTTTATACCAAAGGTTTCGTCCATTGACAGAGATCGTCGCTCCTTTTATTCCCTTTTTAAATAAGGATTGGGGAAGTGTATAACTTAATGATACTTCTCTTATTCTGAATACTGTAGCATCAAACACATTCCATTCATCCTGGGAATTTGTCCCGAAGGTAGAACCAAACCAAAGGTCATTGACTTCAACCATGGTTTGATTTCGTATGGAATTTCCTTTCTCATCTTTAAGCGCTTTAAGTGTAACCGGATCACCATATACTCCAGGAATAAGTGCATTTTTTTCACGATTACCCTGGAACGCAAGTACGCCGCGTCCAAGCATTGCATTTACTGTCTCGGAATAAAGATCTCCTCCTTGTTTCCAATCAAAGACTGTCCCCAATGTCAAACCTTTCCAGGTAAAATTATTTATAAACCCGAGCGTAAAGTCAGGATTAGGATTACCTATGATCTCATCATGAGTTGCATTGATAATCTGTCCGTTGGTACGATCAATTAATAAATTACCTTCTTCATCCCGGGCACTCACCGTGCCTTTAAATACACCATATGGTTGTCCGACTCTCAAGACCGGGGTGATTCCTCCACCAAATAATGGTCTGATGACCAATTCCTCCGTGCCTTCTCTTAATTCAGTGACGATAGTTCTGTATCTGGTGAAATTGGTGGTCATTTCCCAATTGAATTTATTGGTCGCAATTGGATTTAATCGAAGGGAAACTTCTGCTCCTTTAGTTTGTAATGCACCAAAATTGGTTAGTAAATTATCAAATCCCGAAACGGTCGGTAACGCCAATTGAGAAATCTGATCCGTTGATGTGCTTTTATATACAGAAACATTAAGTCCAATCCTGTTCTTAAAAAATTCAAGATCAAGACCAGCCTCCATATCCGTGGTGAATTCAGGTTTTAGATTGGGATCGAAAATAGTGTTTGATAAAGTAGAGCTTGCTACTCCATTAAACGGGAAATCTATATCTCTGATACCTGCTGTCAGATTATCAGATTCACCCAGGTTGAGTAAATAAATAGGTTTAAGAGAATATGGAGTTGCCGGAGATCCTACCTTAGACCAGTTGACCCTGATTTTACCACTGTTTAGTATTGGGTTGTTTGACATCTTCAATGCCTCAGTAAATACAAAAGCAGCACTGGCTGACGGATAGAAATAATGATTATTTTGAATAGGAAGTGTAGAAGACCAGTCTTCTCTGCCGGCAACAGTTAAGAATAAATATTGATTAAAGTCAGCAGTGATTTCTCCGAATGTACCAATCAATCGTTGACGGGTCAATGAACCACCGGCAGATACCTGGCTTACTGTATTATCTACATCTATGATATTAAAATCCAGCATTTGCGTTCCAGAGATTCCCTGATCCCTGTCTCTTCTATCATTGAGATTATGACCTACTCTGGCTTCTAAAGCCCAGGCATTATTAAATCTGTGTTTTGCGGTTAAGATTAAAGTAGATTCTAATTCTCTAAAGTTTGTATTCACCTCGGTTACTGATCCAAGTCCACCAGCACCTCTTGAACCTGGTCTAAACCATTCAAGATCACCCTGACTATATTGGTTAACCCCAATTCTATAATCAAGATCAAGCCATTTATTCAATGCATATCCTACATTGACATTGACTACTACTCTGTTGACATCACTTTTAAATCCATTGTATTTAGCTGACCATAATGGATTATCAGCCTGACCCCGGGCGATCATAAACAAACTAGAATGATTTACCGGATCTTCAAATGGTTGACCTTGCAAATCCCAGTTACGACCCTGATAGAGTGTCCGGGCCATAAATGAAGAAGTAGAAGCTGAACCTATGGCACCTCCCTGCAATCCGGATTGAAGAGAATTGGTATAAGAAAGATTTGCAGCTATACGAAAGCCACCTTCAAAATGACTATTTGTACCTAAAGAAAGTGAAGTTTTATCAAATTCACTGTTTGGAAAAATACCACGATGATTTACATTAGAAAAAGTAAGTCCCATAGACGTATTTTGATTGCCTCCACTGATGGTAATTGAATTATCTTTTACATTACCCCTGTTGAATACATCTTTTACGTTATTGGGATATGCCTGGTAAGGCACTTTGAGAGTTGCTCTCGGATCACCTGATTGTTGTAACCTCGCAAAATTTTCGCCATATCCTGCTCCGCGATACCAATGGTTGATTGAATCTATTGTAGGATAAGTTACTGTTCCTTTAAATGGAGCTCCCCATGAACCATTAGACTGTGCATAGATAAATCCTGTTCCTGTTCCATAGGTATTTTGATAATTGGGCAAGGAAGCTATCTGTTCAAAATTGAGTGATGACGACACATCTACTTTCAATTTGTTTTCACCTTTTTTCAACGCTCCTGTTTTAGTCGTGATTAAAACTACTCCGCGGGAAGCTCTTGATCCATATAATGCAGCAGCCGTGGCCCCTTTGAGTACGTTTACTGTTTCAATATTATTCGGATCAAGATCTGCTAAACGATTAGAATAAGCTCCTCCACCTGTCAACTGAAATGAAACCCCATTCGTGGAGACATCATAGGGTATGCCATCTACCACATATAATGGTTGATTGTTTCCGAAGAATGATTTTAATCCCCGAATGGTAAGCCTGGTAGCACTACCCGGCTGGGAACTGGAGCCTGTAATATTTACGCCGGCAATTTTCCCTTGCATTGCACGTAATGGATCCGTTTCACCAACGCGTTGAAGTTGTTCGCCTTTGATTTCTTCAATAGCATAACCTATCTCTTTCTTTTGACGGGTAATGCCAAGTGCTGTAATAACCAGTTCGCTTAACTGGACTCCTTCTCTTAAGGTAACATCTATGGTATTAGAAGTGCCAATAGGCATTTCCAGTGATGTAAAACCTGTATAGCTAAAGACTAAGGTCTTCGCATCAGAGTTTATCTTAAGTGTATAAGCGCCATCTATATCCGATACAGTGCCCGTAGTAGTACCCTGCACTAAAATGCTTACACCAGTTAATGGAGTATTGTTTTGATCTTTAATGGTACCCTGAATTGTACGTTGAGCATCTATATAATATACTGAGCTTAAAAGAAAAAATAATAGATAAAATAATTTCATAATGATGTATTTATAAAAATTCAAATAAACATTTATCCCGATCCATATCTTTTAAATACAGAATAGGTAAGGCCAACAGCATTACATCTGTGACCATAGCGACTCAAATCAATACAATAGTGTACTAGAGTACTGAATGAATCAGATTAAAGGCTTAGAGTAAGAATTAAAAAAATACACTAATGACAATGAACAGACCAATGCCAGCGTCATAATGTTTCAACGAATACGTTGATAAAATAAAATTGATTTAGGAGAGTCTTCCGATGAGAGATTGAAGATTTAACCACTTAACCTTCTTTCATCATCTGATTTAGTTAACGCAAACTTATCACAAATAGCTGCTTTAGCAAAATAGAAATAAAAAATCTTTAAATATTTAACATTTGATAACATTTTGAAAATATGATATCAAAAACCAAATTCAAATTCAAATTCAAAAACAAAAGGAAAACAAATGCGAAGGGATTAATTCATCTTATACATGCTATTACACTTTTAACTTCATACCAGTGATATGCTGCCTGTGCGTCCTCTATCGCTTTTATATAAAACTCGATTTAAAATTCAGGCATATTTTACGGAAAGAGGCAAGATTTTTTATCAAAATAATATTCTGAATCAAAAATTCTTGTTTAACAAATTTACTTATTAATATGATTTATCAAATTTCAAATTCAAGCTCAAAGTCAAAGTCAAAGTCAAATTCAAATTCAAAAACAAGAACAAAAGGAAATTCAAAGTCATAAAAGATCGGGGTATTCTTTTTTATTTAATATTTCTAAATATGCATGAATTGTTTTTTCAAGGCCCATATATAATGAATCACATATCAACGCATGTCCAATAGAGACCTCATTAAGATCTGTTACTACCGATTGATAATAATACAGGTTATCTAGATTTAAATCGTGACCGGCATTGAGACCAATGCCAAGTTCTCTTGCTTTCAATGCAGCCATTTGATGTGGTTTGATTGCAGTAGTTGGTTCCTTGCTGTATAAATAAGCATAAGGACCCGTATACAACTCTACCCTGTCAGCGCCGGCTATCGCTGCTCCTTCTACCCATTTAGGATCAGCATCAATAAATATAGAAGTACGGATACCATTGGATCGTAAAATTTTAATTATGTCAGACAAAAAGGATTTTTTTCCAATCGTATCCCAACCATGATCCGAAGTCAATGCAGCAGGATGATCAGGGACTAAGGTCACCTGATCCGGCTTATGTTCAAGAACGATACTCATAAACTTATCAGTAGGATATCCTTCTATATTTAATTCAGTGGTTACAACTTTTTTCAAAGCACCAACATCACTATACCTTGCGTGTCTTTGATCTGGTCTTGGGTGAATAGTAATACCCTGAGCACCAAATTTTTCACAATCTTTAGCCACCTGGATCAAGTCGGGCATATTCCCACCCCGCGAATTCCGGATCAATGCCACTTTATTTAAATTGACTGATAACCTGGTCATATTTGTAGTGTTTTGATGCAAAGACAAATATACTATCTTCGCCTAATGCGACTTGTTGTTTTGTTGGCATTGATACTGGCCGGAGCTTTTTTGGGGGCTGTACTAATGGCAGTTTTACTTATATCGAATGGATCTACTATGGCCGATTTTCTGAACAATACCGCAATGACCGAAGCAGGTCCTATGTTGACCAGGATCATCCTCGTCCTTAATCATGCGCCCATGTTTTTACTTCCGGCCATAGCGTGGGCTTTGATCTATTATAAGAAACAATGGGCTACTTATTTGAATTTACGATTTCAACCCAAATGGATCTACATCATTGCCGGTATCGCTTTCTTAATGGTGGCTTATCCTTTAGTTGCAAAGTTCAGTGAATGGAATCAGCGTGTAGATCTTCCATCCTGGATGGATAGTATGGAAAATCAAACTGCTGAAATTCTTAAGAAGGTTCTTGTAATGAATACTATAGGTGCACTTCTTATGAATATCCTGGTCATTGGCATTATACCTGGTATCGGTGAGGAATTAGTATTCAGGGGAATTATTCAAAAGGAATTTCAGGCCTATGTCAAGAACCCTTATATCGCAATTCTTATTTCTTCTATTATTTTCAGCGCTTTGCATCTTCAATTTGAGGGGTTCTTGCCCCGGGTTGTCCTGGGTATGATCCTTGGTCTTATATACTACTGGACTGGAAATTTATGGGTAAATATTGTTGTGCATGCATTCAATAATGGACTACAGGTTTTGCTTACCTATTTTAATCCAGCTATGGCAGATCAGGATTTGGAGTCTTCTGTTCCGGTTAAATGGTATGCTATTATCATTTCACTGGTGTTTACCATTGCTTTGGGCTATTGGTTTGTACAACAGCACCGACATCTTTCTGTACAGGAGGATACCGCCTCATTAAAAGATATAAACAGTTTACCAGAGCATGAGTGATCTTCCTGCAAGGATAATTACTGCCATCATTATGGGCGCGTGTGTCATTGGTGGCATTTTTTATTCTGAGTATACTTTCATCCTATTGATGATTATCATTGCGTTAATTTCTTCTCATGAGTATCTTAAGATGGCTACCTATGGAGCTGAAATCAGCTTTCCGGAACGCATGAACAAAGCAGGAGCAATGATTGCGATCATTCCTCTGATTTATTATCTAACCGGCAAACTGAATGATATGCCATTCACATTTCCTCTCATTTTACTTGGAGCGTTATTGGTTATGATTTTTCTATATACCTATATGTTATTTAAAAATGAAATGGGAGATTGGAGAATCTACCAGGCAGTAAGTTTTGTCCTTATCTATATTGGTATCCCTGCAGTATTGCTGACCTGGGTGTCATCCTACAAAGGCAGTTATGATTGGTTGATGCCCATGACACTATTGATATTGATCTGGGCTAATGATATGATGGCTTATTTCGTCGGAAGGTTATTCGGTAAACGGGCGTTGTATAAAGAAATATCTCCTAAAAAGACTATAGAAGGATTTGCCGGAGGCCTGATACTGACGATCGTGGTATCCTTGATTTTGTCCATATATGTTCAACATCTCACTCCAATTCAATGGATCATCTATGGCAGTATGGTCTCTATTTCATCCACCATCGGTGATTTATTTGAATCCATGATCAAGCGAAGGTATGGCGTCAAGGATTCCGGGACTCTTTTACCCGGACATGGAGGATTTTTGGACCGGTTTGATGCTTTTTTATTTACCATTCCGATCGCTACACTGTTTCTATATTTGTATTGGAATTAATTAGATGCTGTAAGATTAAAAGGATTGATTTTAAATTAAAAAAATGAATATTCACAAAGAAGGGTACAAAATCATATTATTGGGAGCTATCATCATGATTATTTTGGCCACGGTGGTCATTAATTTTTTGCATTTTCTCGTCATACCCATCATCATTATTTTCTCCTTAATTTTTGCATGGTTTTTATGGTTTTTCAGAGACCCTGTAAGATTAATACCA
>JBDTUE010000189.1:0-8316 GCA_040007895.1 Saprospiraceae bacterium
GCGCTATCGTACTACAGATAAATCATCGGGAAGATCTTTTCAAATATGATGATCTTATCGGCGGAGATGTATATGTCACCAATGAAGTCCCTCATTTTATAACCATTCCAACCACGGCAGGCACGGGCAGCGAGGTGGGTAGATCTGCTATCATTGCGGATGATATCACCCATCAAAAGAAAATTTTATTCTCACCTAAGTTGTTAGCGAAAATTGTTTTTGCGGATCCTTTATTGACCATGGATTTACCGCCACACGTTACAGCAGCAACGGGAATGGATGCATTGACACATAATATGGAGGCTTTTCTTGCAAAAAATTATCACCCGATCTGTGATGGGATTGCACTGGAAGGAATGCACCTGATCGCAGAATCTTTGGAACAGGCCGTGCTTTCACCGGATATTTCATCCCGGTCCCAGATGTTACTGGCTAGTATGATGGGAGCTATTGCTTTTCAGAAAGGATTGGGTGTGGTACATTCGCTTGCTCATCCGCTTTCTTCGTTATTAGATACACATCATGGATTGGCTAATGCGGTCAATATTCCATATGGAATGAAATACAATATTGCCGGATTTGAAGATAAATTTTACAGGATCGCTCAGGCTTTGAGTATAAAAGAACTTACAGGAGCTGGAGTTATACAATATTTGTTTGATTTAAATTCGAGCATAGGTATTCCACATAAATTACGGGATATTCATGTTCGCGAAGAACATTTAGATACATTAGCTCGCCTGGCCAGCGAGGACTTTGCGCATCCCAACAATCCCAAACCAGTCACACAATCTGATTTCAGATCAATTTATGCTGAAGCATTATAAATTTTATTTTTGAAGTATGTTTACGATAGGTATTACAGAGTCGGATACTAATTTTCAATACTATGCACCATTTATCAAAGGTGTTGATGATGACATTCAGGTCGTTACGCTTTCCTATAGAAAACAAAATGTAGAAGATTTAAGTAAATGTGATGGAATTGTACTGAGTGGTGGTTTGGATGCTCATCCAAAATTTTATAATCATGCACGGATTAATTATCCACTGGCCCAGGACTTTAATGAAGTCCGAGATGAATGGGAATTAAAAGTATTTGAATATGCACGGTTGCATCGGATTCCTGTGCTGGCTATCTGCCGGGGTATGCAAATAGTCAATATTGCATTGGGTGGAGATCTGATACAGGATCTGGAGGAACATGGCAAACTTAATCATCGTCATGTAATGGACAGGGATGGAGTTCATGATATACAAATCGAACAAAACAGTTTGATTTTTGAAATTTCCAATTGCGGTACCGGGAAAGTAAATTCAGCTCATCACCAGGGACTCGGGGTCATCGCTCCTGAATTGATGGCAAGTGCTTATGCCGAAGACGAAATGATTGAAGCTGTAGAATATAAGGATAAAGTAAATAATTCTTTTTTATTGGGAGTACAATGGCATCCGGAACGACTCTTTAAGGTCAGTAGTAACACTTCATTTTCTGCTAATATCCGGGCAGCTTTTCTAGATGCCGTTAGGAACAAAAATTCTTAATAACTATTTATATTCTAAACCTCATAAGACAATCACAGGAAACTCAACAGGTTTCTAATGAGCATTTGGTAGAATAAATTATTTCTGTTAACCCGGTGAATGGTTTGATTTAAGTGGTACTTCATTGATTCAATACATTAATTTTAAATTTTTTATTTAGTTCATTATGAATATCATTAATCCCGCCACTGAAGAAATCATTGCATCAATCCAGGAGGATGAATTAACTGGTTTGCGTGCAAAGTATCAATTGTTACGATCACATCAGTCTATATGGAATGCAGTACCCCTAACTGAACGAATTATAATAATTCAGCTTTTTGCTGATCTTTTAAAACAAAATATCGAATCTCTTGCCTCTACACTTACTGCTGAAATGGGAAAACCATTGCAACAAAGTAGAAACGAAATTAATGGGGCTGCCAATAGAGTTGGCTGGCTCGCGCAACATGCTTCCAAATATCTTTCTGAAGAAGTAATGACACTGGATGATCACCTGATCGAAAAAATTGTTTATGAACCGCTCGGTGTTATTTGCAATATATCAGCATGGAACTATCCGTATAATGTAGGGGTGAATGTTTTTATTCCTGCTTTATTAGCCGGTAATGCTGTAATGTATAAACCATCTGAATACTCTGTGTTGACTGGTTTGAAGATTGAACAATATTTAAAACAAGCTGGGGTACCGGATGAAGTCTTTCAGGTGGCTATCGGTGGTGGAGAAGTTGGCAATCAATTATTAGATTTTCCTTTTAACGGATATTATTTTACCGGCTCATTTAAAACCGGAAAACATATTTATGAACGCGTGGCCGCAAAGATGGTGCCTTGTCAATTAGAGCTTGGAGGCAAGGATCCTGTATACATCACGGATGATATCGAAGATGTAAAATCGGCAGCAGCCAGTGTAGCTGACGGAGCTTTTTATAATAATGGTCAGAGTTGTTGTGCTGTTGAACGGATTTATGTTCATGAATCTATTTACGATACATTCATTAAAGAATTTGTAGAAGAAGTGAAATCATGGAAATTAGGTTCACCGGATATTTCTGGTACCTATATTTCAGTATTAAGTCGTCCAGGTCAGGTGACTTTTCTTGAAGATCAGGTCAGCGACGCCATACTGAAAGGAGCTACTGTTTTGACGGGAGGAAAAAAAATTGATTCAACGGGTTATTACTTCGAACCTACTATCCTCGTCAATGTTAATCATACAATGGATCTGATGAAAGAAGAAAGTTTCGGTCCGGTTATCGGTATTATGAAAGTTAAAAATGATGATGAAGCGATCCGTCTTATGAATGATACAGAATACGGACTTACGGCCGCTGTGTATTCCAAATCTTTGCAAAGGGCACAACCTATTTTTGATCAAATGAACACCGGTACAGTATATTGGAATTGTTGTGATCGTGTAAGTCCATCCGTGCCGTGGAGTGGACGGAAGCAATCCGGCTTTGGATCTACTCTTTCACACCAGGGATTAAGAGCTTTCACGCAACCCAAAGCATATCATCTGAGAAGTTAAATACATTTCTTTATTCTGATTAGACTTCCTTTTCAAACGACTTTCTCTCCAACAATTTCTTTCCTCGATGTTTTGATTGACTTATTCCCTCCGTCTACTACGATATATACATTATCATTTTAACTAAGATCTTTTTGTTTGTTAAGGCCGAATAGTTATTATAGCAGCTATAAGTATCTTAGAATTTATTATTTCTATTCACCTGTGATTTAGAGATTTAAACATAATGTTAATTTAAGATTGAAAGATCCCTATTATTTAACATAAAAAAATAAATTCTATATAATTTTTATCGATATTTGATCGGGTTCGGTTTCTTATTGCTTAATTCCCAACGCTATGAAAAAAATCTACTTCCTGTTTATTTTTGTTTGCTTCATTCTTGTGCTTGGTAAAAGCCAAAACTGTGAACTTAATTGCATTTCTAAGGTCAATGTTTCTCTGAAGCCTAATGAATGTATTGATACGTTAACTCCTTATGATTTTATTACTAACCCTACTCTTGCACCATCACCTGCCTGCCAGGCTTATGTTCTGAAGTTTCTATATCCATATGGTACCCATGTATATACACCAGCGACTATATTAGATCTATCCCATGCAGGATATAGCATGACGTATCAGGTTTCTGATTCCGTTTCTCATAATTATTGCTGGGGTACTTTAAAAGTAAATTATTGTAATGCTTGTGCTATCAAGACACCCCCGATGTTTACTTCATTTACTACTTCTGCCGGTCCGTATATTCCCGGATCTAACATCACCTTAACTGCAACTGCAACAGATAATATTTCTATTTCCAAAATTGAGTTTTATAATTATGGATCACTGATCGGGGTTGATTATAATTCCGCCTATAGTGTGGTGTATAAATTTGATTCTATATACGGGAGTGTAAATCAATTTAAAGCGATAGCTTATGATAATTGTGGCGATACCGCTAGTTCTTCCGTCATCAAAATCATTACCGCCTCTCCGTCCTGTAATGATGGATATAAAAATGGAAGTGAAACGGGTATTGATTGTGGTGGAAATTGTATTATTGCCTGCCCTCCATCACCTTGTGCTACCCCATACAGTTTATATGCATCTGTATATGGATCTGATGTTACATTGAGTTGGTCCGGCCCTGCATCATATTATTTATTGGAAATAGTTAATACGGTAAGCTCAATAACGGTGGTTACCATCCCGGCTGCCAGTTCTCCATTTCATATCAGCCTGGTAGATGGTAGTTATAAATTCAGAGTAAAAAGTAAATGCGGCTATGATACCAGCTCCTGGAGTACATATAAACCTTTTGTTATTAATACGGCTCATCCATGGTGTTATGAGCCTAACAATCTTTCATACGTTATTAATGGATCTACTGCTACATTATATTGGTCTGGTTCTGCATCCTTATATCATCTGGAAGTAATAAATACCTGGACGAACGCCATCATTTTATCAGATTTGCATGCTACCTCTCCATACATTGTGTATAATCTTTCGGATGGTTATTATTCTTTCCGGGTTAAAAGTCTTTGTAATTATTCGTATAGTGAGTGGAGTTCTTCTGTTCCTTTTTCAATTCACGATTATCATCCTCCTGTTCCGCCTCCCTGTTATACCCCGACATATCTTGTAACGTCTGTGGTAGGGGATGAAGCACATTTGTCATGGACTGGAAATGCTTCTCAATATCAGGTACAGATAGAAGACGCACATACGTATTCCAGTATCGTATCGATCTATCTGGATAATACTTATTTTAATACTCATTTGGTATCGGGTGACTACCGATGGAGGGTGCGATGTTACTGCGGAGGTAATTATAGTGATTGGAGTAGCTGGAAAACTTTTACAATCCCTTCTTATTACAATCCTCCGCCGTGTGATCCTCCCTATCATCTGGCCTCTTCTGTAAATAACGGACAAGTTAGTATGACCTGGGCTGCTTCAGCATCTGAATATGATTTGGAATTACACCATATGGAGACAGGAGAGATACATTCATATAAGTCGAGCAATCCGTATATGAATATGTCCATGAGTAAAGGTTCTTATCAATTCAAAATAAAATGCCATTGTGGTTCGAGTGTCAGTAATTGGAGTGATTGGTCTTCTTTTATAGTACCTGCCGGAAATACAACGGTAGAAGAACCATTGCCTGTTCCTTGTGAGGTACCATTTCAATTATCATCCACGGCTTCTGATCAGAATGTAAGACTTGCCTGGTCGGGTATTTCTTCTAAATATTTTTTGGAAGTAGAAGCATTGAATAATACCAAGTCAATCGCCTTAGATGTCACCACTGCATACTATAATACGACATTGAATAACGGAACCTATAAATTCAGAGTAAAAAGTCAGTGTGGCGATTGGACTGCCTGGACATATTTTACATTAGGAAATGGATCATCTTCAGAAGGTTTGCCCAAAATAGACTCAACCTGTCTTAATGTTCCTGTACTTAATCTTACTTATGTCGGCGATTCAGCGCTTACATTGAGATGGAGCCCAACGGATCTTCATACTCTTTATTCGATAGAAATTAAAAGTGAGTTTGCTCCCATCAAATATCAATTCAAAATAGATGGATTTCGTGATTCTGTAATCCGGGTTAGTGGATTAATACCGAATACACAATATACCGTTAGTTTTAAAGCGGATTGTGGCAATGGTGTGTCCGTAAAGACGTGGGAGTTCTATACCGTTACGTTGACAAAATTGCCTACTACAGAAGAAACCGTTTCAAAATTAAGTTGCATTAAACCTTCAGGTACCAGTGTCAAAGTATTATCATCCACTAAAGCACATTTTTCATGGCTTAGTGTCCCGAGGGGAAGAAATTATTTTGTAGAAATACTTTCTCTGGAAGGAACACCTTCTTATAACAAAAAAGCTACTTTAAGTTATCTTAATGATTATGAGGTCAGTGATCTTGTAGCCGGAGGTACTTATACATTCAGGGTAGATGCAGAGTGTTATTTCTCTAAAAGTGGATATTCTAATGTCATTCGTTTTACTATGCCTTCTGATTTAAATATCCTGGCTAAACTCGAATCCAGGTCTGTACCGGAATCTATGAACATGACATTGTTTCCTAATCCTGCACGCTCTCTGGTAAATATCCGGTTTGAAAAACCTGTCCAAAATATAAATCTGTTACAAATAATAAATATACAGGGACAGGTGGTTAGAGACGTATTGACATCAATTGGAAATCAGACACGGGTTTCTTTGGACGGCATAAGACCAGGGATTTATTTTATTAAAGCACGCTCCAATCAGTCCAGCCTGGTTCAGAAATTGATCGTAGAATAGGAAGTGACTTGACTTTTAATGGACCTCCATTAATTGGTATATCGGTTAATGTTTAATCAGCTTTATAAGCGGAGGATACTTTGTTTCACCTAAGTCGTATTTGTTTTCTCTTATTCCATAGTGGTGCTTATTATGATTTTTTAGAAATAAAAATCAACAGGCATTGACAAGTCTACGAAATTGTCGTAGTTTTGACAAAAGTTTCGTAGCATATGCAAAAATTAACACCACAGGAAGAACAGGCCATGAAAGTGATCTGGATATTGGGAGAGACCAATATCAGGACCATACTAGATGAATTGGGAGAAGATGAAGTTCCTTATACTACGTTGGCTTCTACCATTAAAAATTTAGAGAGAAAACTATACATCTCAAGCCGCAAAATCGGTAATGTAAGTTTATACAAACCAAAAGTCACAGAAGGTCAGTATAAAAAAACATTTATGCAGGGCTTTGTTAAAGATTATTTTGATAATAGTTACAAAGAGATGATCAACTTTTTTGTAGAACAAGAAACACTGAGTTCAAAAGAATTGAAAGAAATTATTCAGATCATTGAAAAGGGCAAAAGAGTATGATCCAGGATATTTTACTTATCGGAATAAAATTTACCCTATCGATCAGTATTGTAGTCATACTTTATAAAACATTGCTTGAGGGTTTGACTTTTTTCAAAACAATTCGGTGGTATTTTTTAACCGGGATTGTTTTGTCCGTATTGATTTCTTGCTTTACGCTTACGATCAAATCATCTTCGGAGCCTACACCATCCCTTGCACATAAAATTGTAAATCATCTTCCGGCCATTAATAACCTGGTAGGTATTCGGGCAGATCGCACACCGGTAAACGCTGTTAATTACAATCAGGTACTGGTATTTATCTGGTGGGCTGGTATACTGGTTTTTATAATCCGATTAATAGTGCAGTTTATTTCCTTAATCAATCTCAGGAAAAGATCTAAGAGAATAGAGCACGGTTCTCTAAAGATCTACCTTTTAAAAGATAAAATTTCTTCTTTTGCATTTGGCAATTCCATATTCATACATCCTGGCGAACTTCGTCAGGCAGATTACGAAAAAATAATAGAGCACGAATGGGTTCATATTCGTCAACAACATACTATCGACATGCTCATCGGCGAAGCAATTTGTATTATTCAATGGTTTAATCCTTTCGCCTGGGCATTGAAAAAATCTATTCGTCAAAATCTGGAATTTCTCACCGACGAAATCATGCTTCACAAGGGTACGGATGCCATGGAATATCAATACCTGCTTTTGCGATCCGTGCGCCAAGGTGCCTTCCGGTTTACACTCACTTTTAACTATAATTCTTTAAAATCCAGAATAATTATGATCAATCGTTTCAAATCTCATCCTCTGCAAAGAGTTAAGTTTTTATTATTAGCTCCTCTGTTGCTTTTTGTCCTCTTTGCATTTCGATCTGCATCACCTGTAATAATTAAATATGGTGCAGGGTTAATCCCAATGGCAAGTAGTAATAGTATAGTGAACGCGACACCTTTTTTTATTTTACCAACAACAATCGATACCGTACCAGCATCCAATAAGTCAAAACATCGATCCTCCAGGAATGATAGTCGGGGAGATTATTCTATGTCATGGTCAGATGATGACAATGATAAAATCAAAAGAATCACAATACAAGGGGATTCTAAAAATGGTGATGTAGCGACCGTGTATTTAATAAACGGTGAAAAAGAAGAATACGACCTAAATAATGATGATGCCCGGGATCGTTTTGAAGATAAATACGGTGATATAATGCAAAACCATTTACCGCCAATGCCTCCGATGCCTG
Source organism: Saprospiraceae bacterium (assembly GCA_040007895.1). Lineage (GTDB taxonomy): Bacteria > Bacteroidota > Bacteroidia > Chitinophagales > Saprospiraceae > JADJLQ01. The sequence goes on from JBDTUE010000189.1 coordinate 8,209, forward strand.
CTATGGCCCCAATGCCACCCATGCCGCCAATGCCTCCGATGCCCGCTATGGCTCCAATGCCACCCATGCCGCCAATGCCTCCGATGCCCGCTATGGCCCCAATGCCAC
>JBDTUE010000190.1:0-8316 GCA_040007895.1 Saprospiraceae bacterium
CCATAAGCAAAATCAACTGCGATTCCATCCACTTTTAAAATTCCCTCTTCAAAGGATATCTTTTTACCACTTGATACGTAGACAAGGACTTTGGCCATATCACCCTCCATGGCAATCTTTGTCTTTCCTGTAATATTTTTTTGAAGAAAGGAATGACTGATCAAATCATAAAGATCCTTTCTTTCACTTCCAACATTTATTTCAATCGTTTTTGTTTCTGCATATGGATTAAAGAATAAGTAGGTAGGGTAAGCTTTTTGTTTGGAATACATATCCGTTTTATTGCAATCAATTTGTAAGATCTGACTCACATCTGTTTTTTGAATGGTTCCTCCAAATAATCCGACATGACTACTACCATACACCGAAAACATAGTTGTCTGCGGCATTCCCTTCTCCCATTGAGGTCCATCTCCCTGAGCCATTGGGGAAATACCTTTGAGACCAGGATATCCGGATTCTTTGATGATGCCTTCATAAGCAATCACATTTTTAGTCAATGCCTTATACTGCGGAATAGCTTGCAAAGAATCCGGCATATCGTATGGGTAACAAAATCTTGCTGCATTGGATGCATTTAATGCCCATTTCCCTACGGCTCTCGCATATCGGGCATCATACCGGACCATTGCAGATAAGGGTAACATCAAATCGAATGTATTCATTAAAAATCCATACCCTCCATGGTCGATCGTGCTTCCGGCTAATCCACTTACATCATAGTTGCCCCATTTATCGGCAATCACTCCCCAACCTTCGCGGCCTACAGCATTACCATCAAAAGTCCAGTTTAAAAATCGCTGTATATCGAAATGAGTTCCTGCTTCTACATTCATTCTCGCACCGACATACGCTGCAATAGGCATCATAGCTTCATAAAATCTATTTTCCTTCTGATTATAAAGCACATTCATTGCATTCTTAGCTGCCCGTAAATATTTAGGGTCACCAAACCTGATCCATGCGGAATACAGTACATAGGCATAACCCCCTGCCACATCTTCCTGAGTGGGAATATGGTTTTTACCTGGCTTCATGTTTTTAAAATCAAAATAGGAATAACTATAACTGTCACCCATAATAGAATCCGAGGCATAAAATTGGTCAGCAATCTTTCGCTGAATAGCTTCAAAATCTTTTTCGTTTGGATAAAAACTAGCTACACAATAGAACAAAACATTGTTGTGGATCTCATACCAAAAATCATTGCCATATCCCCCACCAATATGAGCTCCTTTATTGGTAAAATCCATGATTACATTCCAACCGTTGTCTTTATTAAAATAATTTCGAAGCATACGCACATAATTCCTACCGTCCTGCCTACTTTTATCTATCCCTACCATCGTAGCGCCCAACACTGAACCTAATGCACCTAATGCTTCGTGATTTTCACCGTTATTTACATTCGGACCCATTCGGATATCTCCCAGGGCAGTATAAAAACCAAACGTGGTATCAGGGAAATTTCGTTTTGCACCATCCAACCAAATAAATGGCCGGTATTCTCCCTTTTGGTTAAAATCAAAAATATAACGGTCAAAATCTATTGCTGTTTGTTTCCAGTCCCTGTAGAGATAAGGTTGTGGGTGATTAGGCATCTGATCTATACGAGGAACATTCCGTTGAACGAGGGGTGTAGCAGGTGGCAAAACTACTTTCGTTACAGCACATGCTAAGCATAATATCAAGCCAGGGAAAAAGAAGAATAATTGTTTCATATTAATTCTGAATATAATCTAATCCTTTGAATTGATTATTTATAAATGAAAGTGCAAATTTATTTCAAATCATAGATCATTCCCCTGCTAACATATCATTCCCCTCGAATCAATGGATTAACCAGTTACCTTTAAGTAGACCTGTAAGGTTTGATTTGAGCTTGTTTTCTGATATCTTAGGGGCTGATTATTCAGAATATCTATTCCTAATCCAACATTTTACTCGTAATCACGGATTGCCTCCAGAATGCTAAAATATTTATCCAGCTTATTAATCATTACGTTATGCGGAATTCCCTGCTTTGCTCAACGTGATGTAAGTCATCTCAAAGGCAAATTGTTTTTTTATTGGGGCTGGAATACGGATCAATTTTCTAAATCTGACCTTCATTTTAAAGGCCCTGATCATGATTTTACACTTAATCAGGTGATTGCTGAAGATCGACCAACCCATTTTAGTATAGATGCCTATTTTAATCCCGGCAATTTATCCACACCACAATACAACTACAGGATGGGTTATTACCTCAATGACCACTTTAGTATTTCTCTCGGCATGGATCATATGAAATATGTGATGGTTCAGGATCAGGTGGTTTCCATCAATGGCTATATAAAACTCGGTTCTGTTTATGACGGGAATTATAAAAACCAGGCGATTCAGTTAAAACCGGATTTTCTAAAATTCGAACATACGAATGGATTAAACTATGCTAATATTGAGTTCCGGAGGTTGGATGACCTGATACAAATCAATCACCTAAAGATTAAACTAAATAGTGGTATAGGTGCCGGTGTATTAATACCCCGGACAGATGCAACTTTGCTCAACAAAGCAGAATATGATGAATTTCATTTAGCTGGATATGGTATAGCCCCTTCCCTGGGTATCAATTTTACATTTTTCAATTCTTTTTTTATTCAAACTGAGTACAAAGCCGGTTATCTCAATTTGCCGGATATCAGGACTACGATCAATTTAGCAGATAAGGCTAGTCAACACTTTTGGTTTGGTCAATTAAACCTGGTGTTTGGAACTACAATTGGTACTCGCAAGAAAGATCGTTGAACTGTTTACTTCCTCGTGAGTGATAATTCAAATTCAAAAGCAAAATCAAATTCAAAGAGGAAAGTCTAAGATGTGTCATTGTTATTAATTTAATGCACCAGATAGAGAAATTCCATCTATCCTATTGAAGGACCACTTTCTTCGTTAAAACCAAATTCTTAAGATAAATACTTATGAAGTAAATTCCCTTTACTTCATTCGAAAGATCCATTTCTGATTTTAAGGAAGTAATAGACGTTTTATATATTTTTTCACCCAAAGGATTCCATATTTCTATTCTTGCATTTTCAATCCGGTCCATTTCAATATTTATTTTGCCCCGGGATGGATTAGGATAAATTATGATTTTGGGGTTATACAATATTTCTTCATTTGGAACTGTAGAAAAAGCAATGCAAGACGAGGTATCCGTACAATTATTTTGTTTTATAATTACCGCATAGCTTCCGATGGCGGATGCCACAAAACTTTGATTGGTCTGTCCTGCTATTGGCATTTTGGTTGCGCAATTGATCCATTGGTATGCAGCTCCTGTTGCAGCTGCGGTAAGGGTAGATCCGGACTGAGTGACTATTTTATTGGTAAGGTTAATTTGAACGTTCAGCGATTGTTTAGGCGAGGATCCACAACTATTATTAGCAGCTACTGTTATGGTTCCCCCAGTATTATTAACCAATGTAGTAATGAAGTTTGAGGTAGAATTAATCGTCCATCCGGGTGGCATCACCCATGCATAGAATTGAGCCCCCGGCACCGCTTCCACTTCATAATCATTTACACTATTTGGACACGTAATAGAATTTCCTGAGATAGCTGCTGGCTGTGCCGGAAATGGTAATACCGTGGTCGCTATAGTTTGTACCGGTGATGATCCACAACCATTATTTGCACTTACAGTTATGTTTCCACCTGAAGATCCGGCTAAAGCAATAATAGTATTGGTTGATGAAGTACCGGTCCAGCCAATCGGCAATGTCCAGGCATAGGACGTCGCTCCATTGATTGCCGGTACACTGTATTCATTCGAACTGCTAGCACATACCGAAGATTTACCAGTAATAGTTGATGGTTGAGAAATTGTTGTCGCAATAGCAACGGTCAGAGTTTGTGTTGATGAATTACCACAAGTGCTGTTTGCAAAGACTGATACGGTACCTCCTGTAGCACCGGTCATCGCCGTTATAGAATTTGTGGTGGATGTTCCGGTCCATCCTAAAGGCAGATTCCATGTATATGAAGAAGCTCCTGATATTGGTGCTATAGTATACATAACGGAAGTATTATTACATACTGAAGTATTTCCGGTGATGGCTCCTGGCTGACCGATAGTACCGGAAGTATTTACACTCAATGTTCGTGCTAAAGAAGATCCACAACTACTATTTGCAGTGACAGATATGGTACCAGCATTAGCTCCGGCCGTAGCATTAATTGTATTTGTCGAGGAACTGCCTGACCAACCAACGGGTAATGTCCATGTGTATGAAGTCGCACCAGGTACTGAAATAGCAGAATATGTATTTGCACTATTTGCACATACAGCAACATTTCCAGTAATAGTACCCGGCTGAGCAGGCGATGAAGCGGTGGTAACGGCCAAAACACGGGATATGGAAGTACCGCAAGTACTATTTGCGACGACTGAAATGTTTCCTCCCAGTGCTCCAGACATGACTGATATTGAATTAGAGCTTGAGCTTCCACTCCAGCCTGAAGGTAAAGTCCAGGTATAGGTAGTGGCACCTGGTACCACATCAATGTTATATATATTGGAACTATTAGGGCAAACAGGGCTATTACCAGTAATCACACCAGGCTGATTGGGTGGACCGGAGTTCACTACATTTAATGTCCTTGCAACGGACGAAGTACAAGCATTATTTGAAGTAACTGAAATGGTTCCGCTTCCAGATCCGGCGTTCGCTGTAATCGAAGTTGATGTTGAACTCCCCGACCAACCGGCAGGTAAAGTCCAGGTATAGGATGTTGCTCCCTGAACTGCTGAGATACTATAACTATTGGAGCTATTAAAACAAATAGAAGTATTTCCTGATATCGTGCCAGGTTGCGCCGGGCCACTTGAAATGGCAACAGCAAGAATAGTAGCTGTAGAACTTCCGCAAGTATTATTTGCAGTGACGCTGATAGTTCCACCGGATGCACCGGCGGTAGTATTAATTGAATTCGTTGTAGAGCTACCAGTCCATCCGTTAGGTAAAGTCCACGTATAAGATGTCGCGTCAGTCACTGCAGAGACACTATAACTATTGACACTGCTTGGACAAACCGGAGTATTGCCTGCAATGGACGGTGGTTTGGAGGGTACTGTACAGCCGCTATTCATTACCACAATGGTCCCTTTCATATTATTAGAAGCTACATGCGGAGTGCATATAAAATAATGTGTGCCCAAAGTCAATTTGGAAGAGGTAACTACTCCGCTACCACTTATTGGAATAGAGAACCCTCCACTCAATGGTGTGGTTCCATTTGCATTGTAGGTAGCCATACTTACTTCTACCGCATCGTGACTATTACCCATCACAAAACTTACATTGTCACCAAGGACTATCGTAGTATTAACAGGGCTGAATGCAAAACCAGAAGTACCCACATTCCATGTCGTGCCGCTGGCTATTTGAAATGCCAGAATAAATAAAAAAGAAAAAGTAATTTTTTTCATTTTGACAATTCAGTAAGTATTTGAATATAGGATTAATTCCTTAACAATAAAATCAAAAAGACCCTATCATTGTATTATCACTAACGGCAATTTAATGCTTGCAGTTGCTGCCCGGGTCAGTTAAATAATTAATGTTTTTAACTGCTGGTATTGCATTTTTATAATTGAAGATCTTATAATTTAAGTTTTAAACCTTTAATACTTTCCATGATTTTTGATAACCCTGATCATTCGAAAGTGTAATTACATATATGCCTGGTATTTCCGGAACAGGGATACGTGTATCATACGTGCCCGCTATTAATTTAAAAGATTTTTTATTAATCAGCCTACCTGCTGCATCGATGACTTTTATGGACACCAGGCGAGGAGCTCCAGTGGTAATAGTCAGTGTTGAATTATTATCTGCTATTATTTTAGTTGGCCTCAATATGGCATCAAAGCCTGCCCTGAATTTAGTATCTACTTTTATTAAGATAATGCTCTCACAACCGGATGCATCTCTAATTTGGGCTCTGTATACTCCCGTATCCAAGTGTTGTTTTAATAGAGTAGTATCTCCGTCAGACCAGGTAATTTTGTAAGGTGGTAGTCCACCGGTTAATGAACTTATCCGGATTTCACCGTCTTTGGTGATAAAATTACTAGTATGGATTACAGATTTTTCAAATCGTATCGGTGGGTATACTTTTGTTTCAAATGAATCTGCCACTGCGCATTTATTTTTATCTACCAACTTGTAATGATAGATACCGGCCTGGTTGACACTAAAATTTAATGGGCTGATCTTATTATCTATGTTCAAAATATATGGTGCTATACCGCCTTTAATAATAAAATCAATTTTAGCACCTCTGGCAGAATCGCAGGAATTAGAAATATTTTGATTCACGATTAGTGCGTCCGGTTGCTTAATAAAAATAACCAGAGAATCCCTGCAATTATTCCCCTGATATCTGATTTTATAATCTCCTGCAAATAAATTATTTAAGTTATTAATAATTGAATCATTTTTCGAAACTTGAAAAGTAGTGTTTGCATTAACCACTTTGATGGAAATGGATCCATCCTTGAATCCGTTGCAGGAGTTATCCTGTACTTTAACTTCCTCCAAACCAAACGAATTCTCCGACTCAAAGGCTCCGATATCAACATGTGGACCGATAATTCGAGGTTTACCTTCTGATAAAAATGTTCCAAAATCGAAATTTATTTTTAACGCATGGACTATGCTATCATTACCATGATCCAACTGTTCACAGGAATTTGTATTAAGATCCAAATTTAGTCCATCAAAGGAAGATGGCAATTCCGGTATATTTAAATCTGCGTCAATAAATTTATTCGTAGAATCAGCAATAAAATAATTTGATACGATCGTATCTCTAAAATTGGAGAGATCACTTCCGGGTGGCAAATTAAGATTAATAAATATTCTCCCTGTACCGATATCACTATAAGCTTTGAGCTTATCCCGTAGCTTTATTCCATCCGTATGGTAGAATAGATTATTTTTTAACCGATACTGATTACTTAATCCGGGTTCTCGGTTTAGATTGAATGTAAAATTTGTTTTATCATCCTTTACATAAAAAAGACAGTTAAATATGTCCATCTGGTTTCTGACTCCACGGACATTAATAAAAGCTTTTTGATTGTAAAAATTAAGAATGTCTACGTTTGAATTATTTATAAAACTGTTATTAACTAGGTTGTATTTATAGTCTCCGGTAAAAACTAAACCTGCTTGCCGGTTTTCAAAAAATATCGAATTTTGAATAATGCTATTTCCAGTTATATCCATCCAAAGTCCCTGGTTGTGATAAAATAAAGAGCTGTTTATTTTGGACTGGTTAGCTCCTACAATAAAAGTAGAATTGTCAAAGAATTGTAATTTATCAATGAACAATGACATACCCGCAAAATAAAAAAGTCCTCTCTCAATTTTATTTGACGTACAGGTTGCTGAGTCGTCAACACCAAGTCTGACACCACAATCCTTAAATTCACAATTGTTTAAATCAAGTTTAAAACAACCTATTATAACATTGGTCCTTGAAAATTGACTATTCGTTATTCGGGTATACCCGGATGCACCTCCGGATTGAAAAAACATTTCGATTCCTGCATTTTTAAGATCTCCTGCGTTATGATCAAAAGTACAATGATCGATTTCCAGACCTGAGCTTAAATTGTTTATTAACCCAAATATTGCCCCGCCCTGCGTTCTGGCAAAATTAGATTTGAAATTACAGTGGACGATTTTTAGGTGAAAAGTATGACTGGCATCTGAACGCATATAAATTGCTCCCCCGTTAAATGCAGGTGTAATATCACCGGATGTTTTACCTATTGAAGCATTGCCATTGGCAATGGTAAATCCTTCAATCAGGTTATTCTGATCAGGGTTAATTGCTTTTAATATGTTGAAGGAATTGTCAAGGTTAACGGAAGTATCACCAATATTACCATCCAGAATTGTTTTTTCAGAAGTAATAAGCCTATCCGTAATAGATAACTCTGTACCCATGAAACTACCGTAGATTTTTACTCCCTCGTTCAGGATGAATGATGCACTACGATCACTTTCTAAGGATGGCAAATAACGACCAAAAGAAACCCAGACTTCATCACCGGATGTCGCTTCACTTAATGCAAGATTTAAATCAGTATAAGCTGTAAGCCAGGTCTTCCCATCTTTTAAAATTGAAATGTTATTTGCTTTAACATAAATAGTTTTGGTGAATCCAAAAATGGGAATAATGATAAATAACAAAGTAAGAAGGTGTCCTGGTTTCACCTCCTAAAAGTACAAACCCGAATCCGAAGATTATAAGTACTTA
>JBDTUE010000191.1:0-8283 GCA_040007895.1 Saprospiraceae bacterium
GAAGATTAAATGAGTACACTTTTTTTGTGCGGCAAAACCTTATGCATTAAATACTATTGATATCTACAGTTTTTTTATTTTATGTAATAAGACTTGACGGTTCGTCCAATTTATTGTGTTCAAATATTAATCCTGATTCTTTCCTTTATGCATAGAGGAGTTTAATTTATCTCTCTTTGCTGTCTTATTTGTGTTTCGGTATATAATCCAGCTGTTTTCATTAAAACCTGTATAAAGTGTAATAAATTTTTAAAAACATATAAAGGGTTATGTTCACATTTAAAATAACTTTCCTTAAAATTGAGTTAAGATATAAATCCCATTCTATGAGAAACATATACGGCCTCCTTTTATTTTTAATCATACCACTTTCAGTACAAGGACAAATTAAATACACTAATTTCAAATCTGGACTCGGCACGGTAACGGATATCTCCAATGCCGCAGATGGAACTAACCGAATCTTTGTAGCGAATAAAAATGGAGTGATTACCATAGTGTCGGGTACTGCACCCTATACGACTCTTGGTACTTTATTAGATATCAGTTCCATTATTTCAACCAACAGTGAAGAAGGTTTGCTTGGTCTGGCGTTTGATCCTAATTTTGCATCCAACGGCTTTTTCTTTGTTAATTATGTTCCGTCCGGTACAAATAACAACCAAATTTCAAGATTTACTGCTACAACTCCTTCAGCAAATACTACGGTATCAATTAGCACTCAAAAACTAATTTTAACAGTGAGAGGCGCCCAGTTTGAAAATCATAAAGGGGGCGATTTAACCTTTGGCCCTGATGGCTATTTATATATACCTACGGGGGATGGAGGTAATGGAGGAGATCCGTTTGGAAATGGTCAGAATGGCGATACATTGTTGGCAAAAATTCTGAGGATTGATGTCAATACAGCAGGGACTTATCTTATACCGCCTACAAACCCTTTTGTTTCAGTTGCCGGCATAAGGGATGAAGTATGGGATATGGGTGTACGAAATCCCTGGCGTATTAGTTTTGACCGTCAAACCGGAGACTTGTGGATTGCTGATGTAGGACAAGGTGTAAGAGAAGAAATCAATTTTGAATCGCCAGGTGCCGGAGGCAAGAATTATGGCTGGAATTGTCGTGAAGGTTTTGCCGCCTATGGCGGAGGATGCACTAATACTCCTCCTGATCCTGCATTCACAAATCCCATATTTGACTACCTCCATTGCTCAACCTGCAATGCAGGTACGATCGGATTTGGAAATTCCATTACAGGAGGATTCGTTTATCGCGGCAATGTTTCCTCCAATGCTGCTCTAAATGGATATTATGTTTGTGCTGATTATGTCTCGCATCACGCCTGGATTATTAAACAAACAGGTAGCGCAGGATTCCGGCAAGCTTTGGATGTAAAAACAATTGGATCTCTCACATCGAGTGGTATCACTTCCTTTGGAGAAATGGAAAACGGTGAAATCCTTGCAGGCCTTGAAAATGGGAATATGGGTTTCATTGCTGCTACGGCCGCTTTACCTGTAGGTCTTATCCGTTTTAATGCAACTACCGTATCAAATAGTATCACTCTGGACTGGAATACAGGATCAGAAATCAATACACTCCAGTATCATATAGAAAGAAGTCAGGATGGGCAACAATTTGAAGAGTTGTCTAAAGTTTCAGCTAAAGGAAAAGCCGCGGACTATCAATTTATAGATACGCGGCCCTTAAATAACCATAATTATTATAGGTTAAAAATAGAAGACCTGGATGGCACATTCGAATACTCCTCCATAGTACATCAAAAGATGCAAGTCAATCATGCGCTTGCTTATTATCAAAAGGAGTCCAGGGAAATAAAAATTGATCTTGAACCTATGAGGAGCAACGAACGTATTAATCTATATACTTTACAAGGCACTTTAGTCAGGCAGGTCAGTAATCAGGATACAAAAATCAATGTAGATGATTTACCGTCCGGTATTTATTTTTTAAGTATGCCCGGTTCGACAGATCGACTATTTCAAAAAATCCTAATCTATTGAACCGAAATTGAAAGGGATTTAAGTACAACAATCTTTTTCCCTGATAAAAATTACTTTGAGCATCTTGGTGACTAAGTGAAGGGGTGACTTTGAGTCACCCTTTCACTTGATTTTTTTAGGGTGACTTGATCATTGGATCCCTTCGGGAAAGTCACCTCTTCACTTTATATGTATTATTCCTCGCTACTCCCTTTAGTAAGTTCTGACAATAAATAATAAGCTCCTTTGATTACAACTTTGGCGTTTGCTTCAATCAATTCCAATGGCAATATTTCAATAAATCCCATATCACTTACACCTTTTGTAACCGCTATTTGTTTGAAATGATTTTTACTTGTTTCAACATAAATATAATGTTCATCACCATTATTTACTACTGCATCTACCGGCAGGGATCTGGTCTTATAATTGTCAATTTGAATCCTTGCTTCTACATACATACCTGGCAAGAGCGTCTCCGTAACACCTTCGATTTTAGCATGGGCTAAAATGGCTTGCTGATTTTCTTCAAAGGATTTGTTGAGAGAAAAAATAGTCGCGGGATGTGTATGTGAAACATCATTGGCGTCAGTAAAAACAATTTTATCACCAATATTTACTTTAGAGATATCTTTTTCAAACAGGGTTAAATCCAAATGTAGATAACGATTGTCTACGATATCAAATAAAATAGTATTGGCATCTGCAAATTTGCCCATCGTCAAATTTATGTGATGGATAAAACCACTGATAGGAGCAGGGACTGCCATGAGGCTGGTAAAATTAGAGGTACTTATACTATCCGCGTGAATACCCAGCAGGTATAATTTTGTTTGTAATCCCTTTTTTCTCGCCTGGGTTATATTTAATTCATTTTGAACATGCTCCACTGTTTTAGTTGCATTAATCCGGTCTTGTTGTAAATCTTTTTGTCGTTGGAATTCTGACTGAAGATATTGTAACTGTGATTTGTTTTCAAGGTAATCCTGCTGCAATTGTATTATTTCATTGTTTGCAATGGTTGCCAGGGTTTGACCTTGTTTTACAAATGTACCTTCCGTTACATTAATGCTCTTTACAATACCTCCCAATAAAATACTTACCTGGGCCTGGTTTTGCGGTGGCAAGGTCAATTTACCATTGACTTTTAAAGTAGATTTTAAATTGCGAAGTTCTATAGTCCCGGTCACCAGACCGATTGCTTTGATTTGATCATCGGTGAGGTCCACTTCTGAAAGCAAAGGTTTATGATTAACTTCTGTGTTATTCATGGTGCCTGATAATGGTGCTGTTTCAGCACTTTTGTTCTTTTTGCAAGAGGCAATACTAAAAAACAACGGAAGAAGAATTAGAAATATATTTTTCATGATTGAAATTCATTTAGCGGTTTAATAAAAAATTAAGTTGGATCACAGCCTGATTATATTGATGGATAGTGATCAGGTAGTCGGATTTTATTTTGATAGCTTCTTTAAGATTCTGGATGTATTCAAGATATCCAATATCCCCTGCTCTATAACTTCGCTGCACAGCCTGAATGATACTTTCAGCAATAGCTAATCCCTCCGTTTGATAATATCTTAGCTGTTGCAAATTGTATTCTTGCAATTGGTTTTGTTGTAAGAATAGCGTAGAAATTTCAAGCATGCTTTTGTCCAATTCCTTTTTAGTAATTTCCATTTCAATACCTGCCGATTGAACACGAGCCTTTACACCATTTTTAAACAGGGGGATATTAACTCCAAGACTTCCATAATAAAATGGAGTTTGTTTATCCAGGCTTTGTGTGTTCATTCCCAAACTAAAAGACGGTTGTCCTTTTGCTTTTTCAGCTTTTACGATTAGTTCTTTTACTGCAATCTGTTGTTGTAAAAATTGCAAAATGGGATGTTCCCGTATTAAAACACTATCCTTTAAATTAATACCGGGCAATGGGGTGTATGCTCCGGGGATCTGATATTGCTCGATGGCACCTGTCCATTTTTGTAACTCGATTAAATGAAAAACAACTTCTGTTTTTATTCTTGACAATTGGTTTTGTACATCCCTTCTTTGCAACGAAGCATTCATCTTTTCAAGTTTATTACTTTCGCCCACCTGGTATTTCTTATTTGCATACGTTTCAAAATCTGCATATATACTGTCTGTTTGTAACAATAAATCATACTGCTGACTTTGATACCACCAATTGAAATAGGTGTTTGAAACATTTCTGATCAATTCGCTTTTGGTGACATCTTCATAGCGCTGAGCTACTATTACCTGTTGTTGGAGTACATCCCTTCCAGCCTTGTAGGTACGTGGTAATTTAAAACTTTGGCTGATTCCTATATTGTAATCAAACGCACCGGTATTGATTTGGCCCAAGCCGCTATTCACACTAAATGCATCCAATATGGTAGCCGTTTCGGTGAGTGCCTGTTGTTGTTTTGTTTGCAGGATAGATTGCTGAATGGTTGGATAATTTTTAATAGCTAAATCCAAAGTCTGTTGAAGAGATAATGTTTGAACCTGAGCTTTTACTATAAAACCAAAAGCGGAAAATATAATTACAAGCATGATAGAAACTACAGAATTCATTTTCACAGGCTTCGTTCTATTTGAATAAACCAGGCTATATAAAACCGGCAAAACAAAAAGGGTAAGTATAGTTGATGAAAACAAGCCTCCTATTACTACGGTAGCCAGGGGCTTTTGAACTTCTGCTCCTGCACTATTGCTAAAAGCCATCGGTAAAAAGCCAAGAGAAGCAACCGCCGCTGTGGCCAATACCGGTCGTAGACGGGCTGAACTGCCTTTCAAAATCCTTTGGGTGATATCTGAAATTCCTTCCTTCCCCAGGAGATTATAATAATTAAGTAATACAATTCCATTTAAAACAGCAACTCCAAACAATGCAATAAATCCGATGCCGGCGGAAATACTAAAATTCATACCGCGAAACCATAGTGCCAGGATACCTCCAATGGCAGCCAATGGAATGGCTGAAAAAATAATGATGGAATCCTGCACCGAGCGAAAGGTCAGAAATAATAAGAAGAAAATAAGTAACAAGGCTACAGGAACCACTAATAGTAATTGGCTTTTAGCTTCTTGTAAATTTTGAAACTGTCCCCCATACTTAATATAATAGCCTTCTGGCAATTTCAGTTTTTCATCTAGAGTTTGCTGAATTTCTTTAACCACTGTCTCTACATCCCTTCCCCTGGTGTTAGCTTCAACCACGATTCTCCGGGCTGCATCTTCCCGGCTAATCTGTGCCGGGCTTGCTTTAAAATGGATATCAGCAATTTCGTTTAGTGGTATTTGTTTTCCACTTGGAAGTGGAATCAACAAGTCTTTCAATACATCTGCATCCGTCGTAGAATCTTTTTTTATCCGGACCACCAGGTCAAACTTTTTTTCACCTTCATACACTACACCCGAATAACCGCCTGCATAGGCTGTATTCAAAATAGTATTTACCTCACTGATGTTTAATCCATATTGAGCTATCTTATTCCGGTTGTATTTTACCAGTAGTTGAGGCAAGCCTACTACCTGTTCTACTTTAATATCAGTCAATCCTTCGATAGAGGATATTAGCTTACTTACTTCATTTCCTTTTAAATAAAGTTTGTCCAGATCGCTGCCAAAGATTTTAATGGCAATTTCTGATTTAACACCGGCTATCAGTTCATTAAATCGCATTTGTATAGGTTGTTCAAAGGATAAATTGACTCCGGGAATAATTTTCATTTTTTCATTCATTTTTTCTGCTAATGCTTCTTTGTTTTTTGCGGTGGTCCATTCCTTTTTTTCCTTCAGCACCATGATCAAATCTGCACTTTCCATGGGCATCGGATCCGTAGGAATTTCACTGGTGCCGATTTTACTAACAGCTTCTATGACTTCAGGAAATTCTAAAGCAATCCGCTCCAATTTGGTGCCGGTCTCTATCGTTTGCGGTAAACTACTCCCTTGGCGAATAATGTAATTCACCGCAAAATCTCCTTCATCCAATTCAGGTATAAACTCACCTCCTAATGTTTTAAAAAGGAATATAGATGCAATAAATATGATCAGGGTGATACTAATGATGCCTATACGAAATTTTAATATCCTCTTCAACAAGGGTTGATAAAGTTGTTCTATCCCTGCCATTGTTTTATCCATGATACTTTCATTCCTTGCAATTTTTTTATTTAAAAAAATACTACTTACAAGAGGTACGTAAGTAATAGATAATAACATGGCTCCCAGTACAGCAAAGCTTACGGTTTGAGCCATCGGCATAAACATTTTGCCTTCGATACCCTGTAGTGCAAAAATGGGTATATACACGATGAGGATAATGATTTGTCCGAAAACGGCGCTACGCATGATCTTGCCGCTCCCTTGGATGACTTCCGCATCCATACTGGTTTGTGATAATGTCTGACCTTTAAAATTAATTTTGAATTTGTGAAGGAGGCTTTCAACTACTATGACAGCACCATCGACAATCAATCCAAAATCTAATGCTCCCATGCTCATCAGGTTAGCACTCACTCCAAAAAAATTCATCATAGCTATTGCAAAAAGCATGGCTAAAGGAATGACGCTTGCCACGAGTAAACCGGCCCGAAAATTTCCTAAAAAAAGAACCAACACAAAAATTACAATTAATGCACCTTCTAATAAATTGGTGCTCACTGTATGGACCGTCGCTTTAATAAGTTTTGTTCTGTCTATGAAAACATCAATGCCTAATCCTTCCGGAAGATTCTTTTCGATAGTTCGCATCCGATCTTTGACATTCTTGATCACCTGTACAGCATTTTCACCTTTTTGCATCAAAACAACACCACCTACAACTTCTCCCTTACCATTCCTGGTGATAGCACCAAAGCGGGGAGCAAACCCAAATTCGACCGTACCAATGTCTTTGATTAATACCGGAATACCATTCCTGTTTTTTACAACTATATTATTGATATCATTCAATGAACCGATCATGCCTTCTCCCCGAATAAAATAAATATTAGGTCCTTTATCAATATAGCTGCCGCCTGTATTTGAATTGTTTTTTTGCAACGAACTGAATACATCGATCAGGGTAATATCCATTGCTGCCAATCTTTCCGGAATGACACTTACTTCGTATTGTTTTAATTTACCACCGAAACTACTTACATCGACAACCCCGGGAGTTCCTAATAATTGTCTTTTTACAATCCAATCCTGAATCGTCCTTAAATCCATGGAAGAAAATTTATCTTCAAACCCCTTTTGTGGGGCGATAAGGTATTGATAGATTTCACCTAAACCGGTAGTGGGTGGTATTAAATCCGGATGTCCATATTCAATCGGAATGTTTTCTTCCGCTATCTTTATTTTTTCGGCAACGAGTTGCCTGGTAATAGATACCGGCACCTTGTCTTTAAAGACGATGGTAATTACAGATAGACCACTTCGACTGGTACTTCTCAGTTCTACTAATCCCTGCAGAGATTTAAACTCAGATTCCAACGGGATAGTGATAAACTGTTCTATTTCCTGTGTAGCGAGGTTAGGGCTGTTTGTAATCACCTGTACCTGGTTGTTGGTAATATCCGGCAAGGCATCTACACTCAGTTGCGTAAATGAATAGATACCCCAGGTAATAAAAAGGAGAAGCAGAACCCCCGTAATTAATTTATTGTTTACAGAGAATTGAATGATTCTATCAATCATTTTGAAATAGAAATATTAGGTTAATAAAAAAATATAGTGGCAGCAAATGTTACTGTCACAGAATTTGGAGGTGAACCCTCAATTTAAACTTGACTAACCTAATTTGGGCGGTTGCCAAATAGAATAAGAAACTCCGGCTGTAAATGAAGAATGATAATAAAGGGGGTTTCCCGATTGAATTAAATGGTGATGATGCTGAAGAATTAGAGGGACTACATGATAAAAACCCGATGAGCAGGCACAACCACAAAATGGGGTGCAGTGCTCCAGGTGATGTTTGTCCTGGTGATGATCCTGACTTACTGAGATCGTACCATCATCCATGACATTACATTCCATGATGTCTCCACAGGGTATGAAAGACAAAACCAATAAATATATACTCATGCAGGAGGCAAAAAGCTTCATCGGGCGCAAAAGTAACGGAAAAAAATAGCATTAAACTTAGGGGAATACCGGACTACTGAAGGAATGTATCACTCTTTACCATATTTAGGGTAAACTTGTAAAAATAATTTTGCTTAATTTTCTCCTTACTTTTTTTTCCGCAAAAAAAGTAACAAAAAAGCTCGTGCCAAAATAAACT
>JBDTUE010000192.1:0-8268 GCA_040007895.1 Saprospiraceae bacterium
ATTAAATCTTTCTTTATACTTGCATGCTTAGTCCATGCATCTCTTGCTCAAAATGCGCTGTTGATTAAAAACGGCAGGATCCTTGATGGCACAGGAAATACCTGGTATTATAGTGATGTCTATATTTCAAATGGTATCATTCAAAAAATAGGTAAGAACCTGGACATAAAAAACAATCCCCCCGAAAATATTCAGATTATTGATGCTATGGGGCAAATCGTCTCACCGGGTTTTATAGATGTTCATGCTCATGTAGAAACGATGGTATTCAGCAAACCAACTGCAGATAACTATATATTCGATGGAGTGACTACGGTAATAACCGGTAATTGTGGAAATTCTTCTGAAAACCTTGGAACGTTTTTTAAACGATTAGATAGCACGGGAATATCTATAAATATTGCTTCACTGGTTGGGCATAATACTGTGCGAAACCAGGTGATGAAAATGGATAACCGGCCTCCCACCCAGGAAGAACAAATTAAAATGGAAAACCTTGTAGAAGAAGGAATGCGGGCAGGTGCGGTAGGATTCTCTACAGGATTGATTTATGTACCAGGGACATATTCAAATACAATAGAACTCATTGGACTTGCTAAACAAAGTTCAAAATATGGAGGACTTTATGCATCTCATATCAGGGATGAAGGTGATTCAGTAAGTGTCGCGATTGATGAAGCAATCCGTATCGGAAAGGAGGCAAAACTTCCTGTTGAGATTTCTCATTTTAAAATATCCGGTAAGGCTAATTGGGGATCATCTGTAAAAACACTTTGGCAAATAGAGTCAGCTCGTCGCGCCGGCATCGATGTGACTATCGATCAATATCCATATACAGCAAGTAGTACCAATCTACATTCGAGGATCCCTTCCTGGGCTTTAGCGGGAGGAAATGATAGTCTGCATATAAGAATCAATGATATGGCCATTAAAGAAAAGATAGTGAATGAAATGAAAGCTGATTTGATTAAAAACCTTAATCCAGATTACAGTTTCGCAGTAGTGGCCTATTGTAGCCAGGATACGTCCATTAACGGAATGAGTATACACGAAGTGAATCTTAAATGGAAGCGGCCCAATTCCATAGAAAGTGAAATCAATACATTGCTAGATATAGCAGACAAAGGAGGAGCCCAAATGGTGTACCACTCCATGGGTGAAGAAGATGTCCGCAATATTATGAAGTCACCGTACAGTATGATTGGTGCGGATGCCGGAGTCCAGATTTTTGGAAGAGGAGTACCACATCCAAGAGCTTACGGAACTAACGCACGAGTACTTGGAAAATATGTAAGAGAAGAAAAAATCATTACACTGGAAGAAGCAGTCCGGAGAATGACCTCACTACCTGCACAAAAATTTGGATTTAAAGACAGAGGACTGCTAAGGGAAGGATACAAAGCAGATGTATTGATATTTGATCCCGAAAAAGTAACTGATAAAGCCACTTACCAAAATCCACATGCCTATGCTGAGGGCTTTTCTACAGTAATAGTGAATGGGAAAATCACCATGCAACTGGGACAGCATACCGGAGTCAAAGCAGGAAAAGTAATTTTTGGCCCCGGCAAAGCCAAAGCATAATTTGCCAAAATAATATTGAAGAATCCCGAACTTGCCTTCTCTATCCGAATCCATGTTTTTTACCCATTTGTATAAACCTTTTTTATGGAAGCAGAAAAATTAGCAACTCAATCCGTACATAGCGGCTATCACATTGAAGATACGTATGGTGCGGTATCAATGCCCATTGTTTTATCCACCACATTTGAACGTGGGGATGATGGACAGTTTTTAGAAGGCCGGGATATCTATGCCAGGTCTTCCAATCCCAATCGGCGGGCTCTGGAACATAAATTAGCCGCTATCGAACATGGCACCGAAGCCATTGCATTTGCATCAGGCCAGGCAGCCACCATGAGCATCATGCATAGTTTGCAATCAGGGGATCATGTAATCATCCCGGATGATATCTATTATGGAACCAGGGTCATGCTTCAAACCCTTTATCATAGATGGGGACTTGAATTGGACAGTGTTGATATGACGGATCTGGATGTACTTGAGTCCAGGATAAAATCGAATACTAAATTGATCTGGATAGAAACCCCATCTAATCCAGCTTTGAAAGTCACCGATATTGAAGCCGTGGTAGCGATTGCCAAAAAACGGCAAATCCTGGTGGTATGTGATAATACCTGGGCAACTCCGTATTTCACCCTACCCTTAAACCTGGGTGTGGATGCCGTGATGCATTCCACCACAAAATATTTTGGCGGACATAGTGATATCACCGGGGGATGTATCATTGTTAAAGATCATAAAGAATTAGCACAAAAAGTAAGGGACTTCCAGGTATTGGGCGGGGCGGTTCCATCCTCATTTGATTGTTGGTTATTATACCGCAGTTTGTCTACATTTCCTATGCGGATGAAAGCTCATGGAGAAAATGCACATATTCTTGCGGAATACCTGCATCACCATCCACAAATCGAAAAAGTAAATTATCCCGGTTTAAAATCTAATTCATATCATGAAGTAGCATCAAAACAAATGCTCAATGGATATGGCGGGATGATGTCCATCCTGGTGAAAGGCGGGGCAAAAGAAACATTACAAGTGGCATCTCATCTAAAATTAATCACCCATGCTACCAGTCTTGGTGGTGTAGAAAGCCTGGTTGATCATAGACAATCCGCCGAAGGAGCTGCAAGTTTAAGTCCGGCCAATTTATTACGGGTTTCTGTGGGAATTGAAGATGTGCATGATCTTATAAAAGACTTTGAACAAGCATTGGCAACTTTATAAATGAACTTACAAATTATTTTTTTATCTGGAAAGTATATCCACTAAAATGTACATGATCTTATAAAGGAATTTGAACAGGCTTTGGCAACTTTGTAATTGAACTTACAAATTATTTTATATCTGGAAAGCATATCCACTCTTCAATGTAATCCTGAAAGGATTTAATTTCAATAACCCCGTATGCAATGCGGGGTTATTAAAATAAATGGTTTTACAACCACGGAGTGGTTGAACTTAACTAACTATGAACCAGATTTATAAGGTAATTAAAGGATAATATGTCCCGAAACCTTATACACTAACTAAATGTTGTCTAAGGGCATTCCTTCGAGATAAGATTTTCTATCCATTCCTTCAACACTACACCATCTCCGCATCCAGCGTGATATTAGCATTTGTTGATTTTGATAAAGGACAATTTTCTTTTGCTTCTTGTGCATACTTGGCAAAAGATTCCTTATCCAAGCCATCTACACTAACCCGGGTATACAGGTTAACTTCAGTAATCACGCCCTGGTCCAGGTTGACGAAAGCTTTGGTATCAATAAATTCCGGTGTAATATTAGCTGCCTGTAAAACAAAGGCCAGTTTCATTGAATAACATCCGGCATGGGCTGCTGCTATCAATTCTTCAGGATTGGTTCCAATCCCTTCTTCAAAACGGGTTTTATATGAATAATGGGTATTACTCAGTACACCACTTTCTGTACTGACAGTACCTTTTCCCACTTTACCATTGCCTGCCCAATGAGCCGTGCCTGATCTTTTGATTGCCATAATTCTTATTGTTATTGTTTATGTATAAATAGTTAATGATTATTATTATTTAAAATGCAGTCGCAAAGATCTGAATATTACTTTAAGAGCTTTAATTTTTTCAACAATTGTTTGCTTTCCAGGGCAAAAGTAAGATGATCTTGTCTTGCTGCATTTAAAAAAGGAATATCGTCCATAGTCCCGAGTACAGAGTCCATCTCCTCCTGCGTGTCGTACATCATTTTTCTAAACGGATTGACAAAGTCTTTGGATTTGGATTTTATGATTTGCGAAAGGATCCAATCATTCATTAGTACAGCCTTTTGAATTATCAATTTCCAATCTAAGGAAGCTTGTTTAATTTTAAAAACCTTGCAATAACAAGCCAGAGCATGCTCCAGTTTATGTTGATGGTATTGATCCTTCATACCAATATATTGATCATGTACTTCGGTCCACGAGCCAATAGATCCCTTTTCGACTGATTGTAGTAAAACATTTAATTGACGGGTAGTTACTAATTGCCCTCCGAGATTGGTCCATTGATGGGCTTTAGCCTCAGGAATAGTTTTAGTTGCATTTTGAGCTGCCCATTCAATCAATGTTTTGACCAGGTAATAATTAATAAGATCTGTGAAAATCTCAATTGCCCGAACCGGTTTTCGTATCCTCGTCTTCCGTTTATTATTTTCTATATCATCTACATAAAGATCACCTGATGTTCCTTTCATTTTTTCTGTCAGGTACAGTATAGCTCTAGTCATTTCCTCCACACTGTCCGGAGCCAGGTATTCATATTCAATAGGCTGAACGTTCCCATGGCGGGAATCTCTTGATCGGAATTTATGGGTATTACGGGCCAGGGCAAAAAGATTATGATCAAACCAATAACCCGGATACAATACTAATTCATTTTTAGATTCATCATTGGATACAATACAAAATGGAATTTTCAAATCAATCTCATATTGATAATTGCCTTTAATCATTAATGTAAAAGAAGCAAACCTTGAATTGTGCTTCAACGTTACAGAAAGTCCCGGCCAAAACCCTCTGCCTGCGATCAACTCACCATCGGCCCCACGTGAATTGTGGTTCGAACCAATAGTAGCCCCTGCCGCTACATTGCTTTGGCCCATTAAGGTACTAGCGATCAAAAAAGAAGTATTGTGATGTTGTTCGTGAGCCGGATAAATCAATGAATTCAATACTTCACAGCAGGATACAGTAGCATTGCTTCCCAGGTAGGAATTGATTAAACGGGCACCATATTTCAGATTGGAATGAGAGGCCATAAAAAAACGAATAGCTTTAATTCCGTAAAATGCCCTGCATCCCACTTCCATAATACCATTGACCATTTCGGCTCCTTCGCCTATTTGTGAAGGCGCTTCCGCTGAACTGTTGATCGTCATATTCTTCAGCTTATTAGCTCCTTTGAGATAAGCGTGATCCCCGATGCGTACATCTTTAATAATTCTGCAATTTTTAATCACCGTAAAATTTCCAATATACCCATAATACCCTCTGCGGTCATCCAATACTTTTTCAGTAAATGATTTGAATCGATTCATGAGTTTAGTCCTGTTCCGGTATTTAGCCCAGATCCAGGCATCGGCAGGTAACATTCCATCAAAAGGCATGACTTTACGACCTCCGTTTTCATTGCATATTTCCAACCAGATACGGGATGATTCATGCTCGCCCTGTTTGATAATGCCATTCCCAAATTTTGAAAAATCAGTAGCCGTAATTTCATTGACATTGACCAGTATGGATTGATCACCTACGATATAGTGAGCGATATAACCGACATTGTTCAATACAACATTATCCCCTAAATCACAACTACAAATTGTACTATCATACAATCCTACAGGCAATTTGAGATTATGAAAATCCAGGTAAAAGGGTTCCAGTTTACCTATGCGCACTTGTCCATAAAACTGGCAGTGTTTTACAAGTTGAGGATTGAATTCTTCTGAGACGCGTATTTCGTTCCAATCATTGGATGCATTATTATTATGAACAAGGATTTCTATTTCACTGCCTTTGAGCCGACGGTAAGGTTTATTTGTTTTATGCTGTTGATCCCTCAGATAATATTCGTTTTTTCCTTTGGGAATAAATTCATCGGCTATGTAACCGTAACCTAAATTTTCTAACGGGACCTTGTTGATGAGATTCATATTTCTATTTGGGATTTCGGATTTTTGATTTCGGAATTTCTATTTATTCAACGGTAACAGATTTGGCAAGGTTTCTGGGTTTATCTACATCATATCCTCTGGCGACACCGATATAATAAGAAAACAATTGAAGTGGGATGACCGATAATAAAGGTGTGAGAATATCTTCAGTGGATGGAATTCTAATAACATTATTCACTAGTTTTTGAATGACTTCATCGTCTTCATTCACCAGTACGATTACTTGTCCACGCCGGGCTTTGATCTCCTGGATATTGGATAATATTTTTTCATAATAGTGATCTTTCAAGGCAACAAACAGCACCGGTAAATTTTCATCTACTAATGCAATAGGACCATGTTTCATTTCTGCGGCAGGATAAGCGGCAGCATGTATATAGGATATCTCTTTTAATTTTAATGCTCCCTCCAATGCTACCGGAAAATTCACACCTCTTCCTAAATACAAGAAGTCTCTGGCCAGTACATAACGGTCTGCTACAGATTGAATATCTATGGCATGGTCGAGTATATATTGTATTTTATCCGGGATCTCTGCAAGGGCTTGCACTAAACGGTTGAATGTTTCATCATTAATCGTCTTTTTCTCCTGGGCGATTTTAAGGGCCATCATATATAACACAGCTAGCTGCCCGGTAAACGCTTTCGTGCTGGCAACTCCGATCTCCGGGCCTGCATGAATATATACACCTTCTTCAGATAACCGTGCAATGGAAGAACCGACTACATTACATACAGCAAGAACTAAAGCTCCTTCCAGTTTAGCTTGCTCCATGGCAACCAGGGTATCCGCAGTTTCTCCGCTCTGAGAAACTGCAATGACTATATCTCCTTTTCGTATGACAGGATCTCTGTATCTGAATTCAGATGCATATTCAACTTCTACCGGAATACGACACAGTCGTTCAAACACATATTCTGCAACAAGACATGCATGCCATGAAGTTCCGCATCCAAGAAATACGATTCTATCCGCCTTGACTAAATCCGGCAAATGTTTTGTCAATCCACCCAATGTAATAGATGGGACTATCGTATTTAATCTGCCCCGCAAGCAATTGCGCAATGCATCGGGTTGATCAAAAATTTCTTTGATCATAAAATGATCGTATCCTCCCTTTTCAATAGAAGCAAGATCCATATCCAATCGTTGTACAAAAGGAGAAGTCAGTTCATTATCGATATTTTTTAAGATGAGCTCATTTGCAGTGAGGATGGCAATTTCATGGTCATTGACATAGACAACATCTTTGGTATACTCTATGATTGGTGATGCATCGGATGCTAAAAAATGTTCACCATCTCCAATGCCAATTACAAGAGGACTACCCTTACGTGCTGCTATCAATCGATCGGGATGATCCTGGTCCAGGATGACGATGACATAAGATCCCACTACTCTTTTCATCGCTATTGATACAGCTGCATCCAATGCGCACTGATTTTGATTTTTTATCTCTTCAATCAAATGAAGGAATACTTCGGTATCAGTGTCGCTTTCAAAATGATGACCCAGTGAAATCAATTCTTGTTTTATGGAAGAGTAGTTTTCAATAATTCCATTGTGTACCATCGCCAGCCGGCCGGACTGACTGATATGTGGATGGGCATTGATATCATTAGGTTCCCCATGGGTTGCCCATCGGGTATGAGCTATCCCGATATGACCAGATGTATCCTGATCTTCCGCATATTTTGCAAGGACTTCTACTTTCCCTTTTTGTTTATATATTCTCAATGAGCCATTTAACAGGCCTACGCCTGCACTATCATAACCCCGGTATTCCAACCTTCTTAATCCTTTCAACAGGATTGGGTAGGCTTGGCCCTGCCCTACATAAGCTACAATACCACACATAGGATGAGTCTTAGATGTTTTATGAATTCAAACGTAAAAATACCGGAATGCCATTGGAATCATTTACCTATTAACGATTCATTGCAATAACATCAGTACACTTTATCTAAATGAAATACTATTTTGATTTTAAATATTCTATTTTTATCATTGAATTCATATTCCTATGTCGATCATCAAATCTGTTCGTGGTTTCACACCCACCTTTGGCAAAAATACTTTCCTTGCAGAAAATTCAGTAGTAGTAGGCGATGTGACTATGGGCGATGATTGCAGTGTATGGTTCAATGCAGTCGTGCGAGGCGATGTCAATTTTATAAAAATCGGTGATCGCGTCAATATCCAGGATGGTGCAGTGATACATTGTACCTATGAAAAATCAGGAACTACGATCGGAGATGATGTATCCATCGGGCATAATGCTATCGTGCATGGCTGTACTGTCCATGACCGGGCATTAATAGGAATGGGCGCTATCGTGATGGATAATGCCGTAGTCCCTTCTGATTGCCTGGTGGCAGCAGGAGCTGTGGTGCTTGAAAATTCTATTCTGGAATCTGGTTTTATTTATGCGGGTGTACCTGCCAAAAAATTAAAAGAACTTTCGAAAGAAAATTTTGATTTCTTTATAACAAG
>JBDTUE010000193.1:0-8217 GCA_040007895.1 Saprospiraceae bacterium
GTGTTGATTAAAAGATATGTTCCTTCCGGTACTGCGGCGGCAGCATCTAAACCGGCTGGAACGTATGGCATGGAAGCATTACCTGCTGTGCTGTCTCAACGGAGGCAAAACCGGGGTTTTGAAGGGATAGCATTTTATAATAATAAATTGTACCTATTTGTTCAAAGTCCGTTACGCAATCCTGTTTCTTTAAGCTCTGCCACTCTCAATGGCATGAAGAATGTAAGGGTAATTGAATTCAATCCGGTTACTGAAACAACGACAGGACAATATATTTATATTTTGGATAATGATCCAGCTGTTGTCGGATCTGCAACGGATACCCGCGCAGATAAAATCGGAGATGCGACATCCTTGGGAAATGGCGAATTCCTTGTTTTAGAAAGAGACGACGACGCGATTGATAGTGATCCGTTGAGTGATATTAAAAAGAAAATTTATCGGTTTAGCCTGGAAGGCGCTACCAATATACTTTCGTTGCCGAATGTAATCAATGGTAAAACGGCCGATCAAATGTCATTGGCAGAATTAAGGGCGGCCGGTATAGCTCCGATCACAAAATACCTGCATATTGATCTCGCAACAGCAGGGTACAATACTACAGAAAAGGTTGAAGGTTTGACCTTGATTGACCGTAGCACTATTGCAGTTATTAATGATAATGATTTTAAGGTTGGAGGCTTAGCAATCAATACCACCAGCGGTGAATTTAGTCCTTATCCAAACCCAAATGGAGAAAATGAATTACTGGGTCTGATTACCGTTAGAAATAATGGTTTTGATGCAAGCGATCGGGATATAAACGGTACTGCAGCGAGTGGAGGTAAAATAAATATCCGGCACTGGCCGGTAAAAGGTATGTATCTGCCTGATGGAATAGCCCGGTTCATGGTAGATGGTAATACGTATTATATTACGGCAAATGAAGGTGACTCCAGGGCCTATACCGGATTTACAGAAGAAGTTCGGGTAGGGGATGCAGCGTATGTATTGGATTCGGTTGCATTTCCAAATAAGAGCACTTTGAAACTACCTGCAAACCTGGGACGATTGCAACTAACGAATGCATCAGGCAACCTGGATGGTGATAATGACTTTGACCAGATTCACGCATTTGGGGCCCGATCCTTCAGTATCTGGGATTCAAACGGAATGCTTATATATGACAGTGGAGATGATCTGGAGCAGATCACAGCTTCTTTAACTCCGACTTTATTTAATTCAGAAGGTACTGCAGCTTTGTTTGATACAAGAAGTGATAATAAAGGCCCTGAACCGGAAGGAGTAACAACAGGCGTTATTAACGGCAAAACGTATGCTTTCATTGGTTTGGAGCGTGTGGGTGACCTGATGGTATATGATATCAGTAATCCAATTAAACCTTTGTTCATTCAGTACATTAATACACCGGAAGACCTGGCTGTTGAAGGAGTCGAATTCGTAGTTGCCGAAAACAGTCCAACCGGTAAACCATTGGTGATTACAACGGCTGAAGTAAGCAAAACAGTTACCGTATATGAAGTGAATATCCCTTCTATCAGTGTTAAAGAAACTTCCGGTCTGACTAATAATGACAGCATTATCTGTTTAGGAGCCTTTGCAACATTAACCGTAAGCGGGAGCAGTCCATATAGTTGGAGTACTGGTGCAACGACTGCTTCAATCACCGTAACACCAGGTAACACGATGACTTATAGTGTGACCGGTTGCAGTCTGACGACATCAAAAACGATAATTGTTAATCCTGTTCATACTTGCTCTATCACAGCGGTACCGGACAATACCGTTTATACAGGGGGTATTGTAAGCAATCTCTATCTGGGTTATGGGCCACAGAAATTGACTTTAAATGTATCAGCACCTGTCGCTGGTGCACCATATACTTATTTATGGAGCGGTGGGATATTAAGTAATTACAATACTGCTAACCCTGAATTTACAGCATCTACTGAAGGCAGCTTCACATTTACTGTTGAAGTAACAAATCAATTTGGTTGTTCAAGCAGCTGTTCAATCACCATATGCGTAACTGATATCCGGCCACTGAGAAGTATAGGCAAAGTATATGTATGCCAGTCGTCTCTTGACAACCCAAGCAATACAAATACTCATATAATCCCGGTAATTGGAGTGGCCGAAAGGCTTCTTCACCATCCGGACTATAGATTGGGTAAATGTAGTGAAACACCTTGCGCATTGAATGTAAGAGATGTTCAAGATCATTACATAGAAGATATCAAGGGTGGCTTTTCTGTAAAAGCGTTCCCTAATCCAACGGATTCATATGTACAATTACAAATTCTAAGTGACCAGGATGAACCTGTAGAAATCAGGGTGTTGGATATTCACGGCAAAAGTGTTTATAATAAAACAGGTCTTAAACAAGGCAGCCTACGTTTTGGACATGATTTTCCACAAGGAATCTATTTCGTAGAAACTGTCCAGGGTAAATACAGGCAGATTCTAAAACTGGTTAAACAATAGAAAGTTTATTCGTATGAATTTTTTCAACAAAGAAGAGCCTGATGTCAGGCTTTTCTTTGTTTTATATGCGTATTAGTGGTGGGATGATCTCATACACATCAAGGAAGATCAGGGATCGACATTGGTGTTATGCAAAGCGGTAAATTCAGAAAGGTATTTACTATGAATGATTTATAAGCCTCTTTTTTCCTGCTTATTCAGATTTCTCCTTTTTCGCCTGCCATACTACTAACTACATCGGCATGATTTATGATGCAGATGGGTCAGGATTTATGATTTACAGGGTTGTTTCATAGGGATTCTATGGTTTACGTTCCTGTAAATTATTTCTATTTTGACCTTGGTATGAAATTCAAAAAGCTGCTGGTCTTATTTTTTTTCCTGGTATCATTTGTACAGGGCTATTCGGCAACTGTACTACTACCGCATATTCGCAAAGCAGATATTATCATCTACGGCGGCACCTCATCTGCAATCATTGCTGCAGTTCAGGTAAAAAAAATGGGCAAATCCGTTATAATAGTTTCTCCGGATGTCCATGTGGGAGGATTATCTTCGAATGGTTTGGGATATACTGATACGGGGAACAAAGAAGTTATTGGTGGGCTTTCAAGGGAATTTTACCATAGGTTATATCTTCATTATCAAAACCCTTCTGCCTGGAAATGGCAAAAAAAAGAAGACTATGGCAATAAAGGTCAAGGCACACCTGCTATTGATGGAGTCAACCGTACCATGTGGATATTTGAACCTCATGCTGCTGAAAAAATTTTTGAAGATTTTATCAGGGAAAATAAACTTGTAATTTATCGCAATGAGTGGCTTGATCGCTCTGAAACAGGTATAGTAAAAAAATCAGGAAGCATTATCTCATTTCGTTCGTTAAGCGGAAATGTCTATCAGGCCAAAATGTTTATAGATGCTACGTATGAAGGTGATCTTATGGCATCAGCGGGTGTTAAGTATCATATAGGCAGGGAATCTAATGCAACATATAACGAGACTTGGAATGGAGTTCAGACTGAAGTGTTTCAGCATGGTCATCATTTTAAATCGAAAATCAGTCCATATACTATAGCCAATGATCCTAAAAGTGGACTCTTAGGTGAAATATCAAATGAACCAGCAGGTGCATATGGAACCGGAGATCATAAAATACAAGCCTATTGTTTCAGAATGTGTTTGAGTAATCACCCTGATAATCGTATTCCATTTTCAAAACCGGAAGGATATGATCCATCGAGATATGAATTGCTGGCGAGGGTTTATGCTTCAGGATGGCGAGAGACTTTTGATAAATATGATATTATCCCAAACCGGAAAACCGATACCAACAATCATGGACCATTCAGCACAGACTATATTGGTAAAAATTATGATTATCCGGATGCAAGTTATGAACGACGACTTCAAATCATTAAGGATCATGAATTGTATCAAAAGGGATTGATGTATTATTTACAAAATGATCTTCATGTCCCTATAGAGGTCAGAGATAGAATGCAGGAATATGGCTTAGCTAAAGATGAGTTTGAGGATAACGGGCACTGGCCTCATCAGCTATATGTCCGGGAAGCCAGAAGAATGATTGGTGTCTTTGTAATGAAAGAATCAGATGCTCTTGGGAAAACTATTATTGCGGAACCAATAGGTATGGGATCCTATGCCCTGGATGCCCACAATGCTCAGCGTTATATTACATCGGAAGGGTTTGTCCAAAATGAGGGAGATATCGGCGTCCATCCGGAAAGACCGTATTCGATAGAATATGGATCCATACTCCCAAAAGAAAATGAATGCAAGAATCTCCTGGTTCCTGTTTGCTTATCCAGTTCACATATTGCCTATGGCTCCATCAGAATGGAACCGGTATTTATGATTTTAGGACAATCTGCTGCCACGGCTGCTGTATTGTCTATTGAAAACAAGGTATCACCACAGCAGTTGCCTTATAAAAAACTAAAAATTATTTTATTGAAAGATAAACAACGCCTGGAATAATAAAGAATTATTAGGCAATCGTAGAATATGATGAACCACAAAACCCGATCTCATTCAAGTATCAAAATGGAAGTATACTTTTTTAAATTAAGATTCCGTTTGATCGAAGGATTAACTAATGAAATTAAATCATAAGTAATGAAAGGAAAACTAAAGGTCATCAGTCTTATTTTTTCTTTTTATTCTATGACCGGTCAAGCGCAGGATATAACTTCAAATAAAATCACGGAAAAATTTTATCAGCTTATAGAAGCGCCAAACAACCCTGAAAAATGGGATGCCTGGCGTTCTGGATTACAAACTTGGAAAGATTCCTGTTTGTCTGCATTACAATATAAAGGAGATAATTATCAGAAGAAAGAATTCCAATGGTCATCCCAGGCATACTCAACTTATTTTCTCATGGCAAATGACAGATGCCTATATGATAAAGATGGTAATTATGATATCTGGAATTGCCTCCAAAAGTATGAAGAGAGCTATAGCGGGGTGGATGTTGTAGTGCTTTGGCCTACGTATCCTCAATTGGGTTTTGATGGCCGGTCACAATTTTATTTCTATAAAAATCTTCCAGGTGGTTTACCAGGATTGAAAAAATTATGTGATGATCTGCATAAAATGGGCAAGAAACTAATGATTGCTTATAATCCATGGGACAATGTGGCAAGAGGTCAGGGGAAATCAGATGAAATGGAGTTATTGGAATTATTAAAAGCGATCGGGGCTGATGGAGTCTATTTGGATACCCTATCTAATCTTGAAGGTTTTTTTCAGCAAATGCAAAATACAAATCCAGGTGCTGTTTTTCAATCGGAAATACCCATCAATCCTGAAGCATTAAATCAAGTACATCAATCCTGGCTTGAAATCGGGTGGGCTCAAAAATATAAAAACCTTGAATTTGAAGAAGTTCCATCACTCGTACGAAACCGGTGGTTAGAGCAACGGCATATGATCTATAGATTGTCTCGATTCAGTCACGAACAATCAACGTTAATTCAAAATGCATGGATCAATGGTTGTGGAATAGTATTATGGGAAAATGTATTTGGTACGGTAAATACATTAAACCCCCGCGACCGGTCATTGATTCAGGGGATCTTACCCATCCTGAGAAAGTTCACATCTTTTTTTACCAATGGAGATTGGTTGCCTTTATATCCTGTTAATCTCAATAGAGTATATGCCAGTCAATGGCAGTCCGGGACTAATAAATTATGGACGATCATCAATCGACAGGAACAATTTACTACAGGCAAATTATTTGAATTGGAAAATGTAAAAGGCATGAAGTACTTTGACCTCATCATGGGTACTGAGATAAAACCAAGAATTGAGAATAATAAAGTAGTCTTATACGGATCTTTTAAACCTAAAGGCATCGGTTGTATTCTTTCGATTCCTGAAGCTGAACTTAAGAGGGAGTTTTATGATTTCCTGCATCACCAGGCGGCTACGTATAAAATGGCTGATTTTAATTCCACTGCATTCATACCAGTGCCGGTGTTAAAGCCAATACTTCCTACGAAGAAGTATACAAAATTAAATGTACCATCAGACATGATCTATATTTCTTTGCCCATGGATTCAGTGAAAATGACGTTTGCATTCAGACAGAGAGAATGTGGCTTTTATCCACTGGGTGATTTTATAGATTATTCATATAGCCAAAACCGTAATGAAATTGTTACCGGAAGAGTTGCTGTAAAATTGACTCCATACGCCATAGATGAATCTTTGGTAACAAACGCTCAATTTTCAGAATTTCTTAAATCCAGTAAGTATGAACCTGAACATACTGAAAATTTTCTCAAACATTGGGAGAGAAACATCCCTCCGATTGGCTTAGAAAATCATCCGGTAGTTTGGATTTCACTGGATGATGCTAGAGCCTATGCTGTCTGGGCAGGTAAACGGTTGCCGACGGAAGCGGAATGGCAATGGGCTGCTCAAAATGGAGTTGAAGAAACTCTTTATCCATGGGGAATGACTTTCGATTCTACGCTGGTCAATACGGGACAATATTCAAAAACAACACCGGTCACTTATTTTGAAAAAGGCAAGACTAAAACGGGCCTCTTTGATATGAGCGGCAACGTATGGCAATTGACTGAAAGTGAGAGATCGGATGGGTATAATACTTTTTGCATTTTACGGGGAGGAGCATGGTATGTCAATAAAACATCTGAATGGTATGCTGATCAGGGAGCACAACCAACCAATTTCGGATCGAAGTATTTAATGACCTGGGCGGGTCTTGATCGTTGCGCTACTATTGGATTCAGGTGTGTCATAGATATTAAACCCTAATCTAGCTTATTGAATTATTATTTTATCAAGATGATTATGTTGATCTGTCCTTATGTTCAAAAAGTATAATCCTTTAGACAAATCATTGATTCGAATAGATCGCTGACGATAATATTTTTTTAATACTCTGCCGTGTAGATCGATAATCGTTATTTCAGGATTTTCATTTTCTGAGACCTCCACATGGATAAATTCTTTTGTTGGATTAGGATAGATTTTAATTTTATAATTATTGATAAATTGAACAGGAGTGGTTGTGCAATTCAATCCCATGATCTTTTCCCAGATCTGATCGTGCATATCTAGTGCAGCAAGATCTTCATTGGCACTCAGCCCCTGCCTGATCATGATTAGTCCCGTAGACGGTGATACACTGATGAATTGCCCCATGGATCCACCAGCTACAAATATATCATTGGGTGCATGAGGAGCAATAGGTCCCGGTATTGAAATCGGACTCTCGGGAGTAATATGGGATGGCTTGCCATTCAACCACCATAATAATCCGTAAGATGGGTTCAACGTCTGAGATGAGTTAACCATCTTTCTGTAATAACTGGTATCTTTTAACACAATTGTATTGTTAGCCCACACCATTTTGTTTTGCATTAATATTCCAAATCGGGCCATATCGCGAGCCGTGCTTACGAAATAATGGTTATTGCCAGAGGGAACCCAGATACCGGAAGACATACCAATTTTGTTTTTTATTCTCAAAGTGGTAAATACATTCAGAGTTTGGCCAGTTGTTGCTTCGAGTACATCTTTGGTTAAGCTATATGGCCCATTGTGATATGCCCATCTGGTACCCGCGTCCGCTTTATAAAAAAGGCAGTTTGGAGTGATACAGTAAAAAGCCAATTCATTTAATCCAGATGTCATGGTGAGTTGATTCCAGACTGTAATGAGATCTTCTTTGTCCTGGGTTTCACCAGTCCAGCCTTTTCCAATATAGTCCGATACTTTTTTATTGATATCAAGATAACCGGCTTCCTGAGCAATTCCAACCAATGCTGCACTTAGACTTTTGCCAGCTGAAAACCATAACCAGAGACTATCCCGGGTATAGGTGCCGAAATATTTTTCTAAAACAATTTTACCATCTTTAAGAATAATAAATGATTTGGTTTTTTGCTCCGAAAGAAAATCATACATACTGTTTATCCGATCCGTACACCAGTGGAGACTTGATGGAGAAAGGGTATCCCATTCATTACTATTTGAAGGAGGGAAATAGATATTTTGAGCGTGACTGAGAGAAATTTCAAGTAAAAAAAAGAAGGCAAGTAAAAACTTCATTGTACTTAAGACAATTCCTTTTTGATAAAGTTTAATGCCAAAAATTAATAGTTGCAAATTATCCCAGGTTCATTCAGGTAATGAAAATGCAATATAAACATCGGAAGAAGGAGTGGCATTTCG
>JBDTUE010000194.1:0-8209 GCA_040007895.1 Saprospiraceae bacterium
TTTGGTCCTTGTGGTCCGACATCACCAGCGTCCCCTTTCGGTCCTTGTGGTCCAGCTATTCCTTGTGGTCCGGTAGCACCAATGTCTCCTTTCGGTCCCGCTGATTCAGGTGCTGCATCCCAAGCCCCATTAGACCATTTAAGTACTTGTGGTATACTTGTTCCTGTGACCGGAGCTAAGGTAATGGGACTCGATGCAGAACCATTTCCAACCAAGGGTGCAGCAGTAGCGGCATTTCCAGTACCTACAGAAGTAAGATCTGTATCCGCTATCCAGGCACTGCCATTCCATTTCAACACCTGGCCTTTTGCAGGGTTTGCCGGCTTAACTATACCAACTGGTAAAGATTCTATTTTTAAGATTCGTTCTTTTATATTATTAATGGTGTCCTGAATAGATTCAAATCCAATTTGGAATAAATTTAAAATCTTAGAGTCATCGAATAATTTGATGGAATCGCACTTAATCCCTATAAAAAGTCTAATCAGTACAAGAGTATCAATGCCGGCTATTGATTGCCAGATAAGTGTATCCCGAAAAGTTGAATCACATCGAAGAAATTTTCTTCTTCCTATCTCATCATAAATTATTTCTTTTACAGCGTCAACCTTGCCTTGTAATAAATCTAAAATTTTGGAGTCATCAAATAGCTTGAAGGAATCGCATTTAATCCTGTCAAAAACTCTGATTACTCCTTTGGGTGTTGTATCCAGTCTGAAGATAGAATCGCATCGCAGAAATTTTCTACTTGATATCTCATCAAAAATTGTTTGTTTGAGGCTGAATTCAACTATTTGATTATTACTGGCTCCTTTCTTTTTGACTACCTGAATATATTTATCACCCACTAAAGAATCCATACTTGAAGTGTTACCCGCATACGGGCCTGCCAGGAGTGGACCTGAAGATAATAACTCAAAGGAGCCATTATTATCAGCATCACATTCTACGCGCAACGAAGTACTTTCACTCCAATCCAATTTACTGAAAGCAGCTCCTCCTCCGATCACCAGGTTTATTATTCCATACTGGTCAGTACTGGGTGATTGATCTTCTGTATAGATGGGTTTGCCTGATGCATTGAGAATAATAAATCGCAATGGAATTTTTTTATTGCTTGCAGGCTTGCCGTCTTTTTCTTTGAAAGAAGCCTGAAAAGAGAATCCGGTATTAGGGCTTTGTGCCCGACCCGATATAGAAATTAACATGCTCAGAATAAAAATGAAGCGTTTCATAATAAGAGATATTTTTTTAGAATGATTTGATTTATTGTTTGTTAAATAACAGGGATTGCACCCCTGCATACTTACTGGATATAGATAGTAGATACATACCAGGTAAAAGATCATCGATCCTGATTTGGTAAGTACCCTTCAAGACAGAAAGGCGAAATCTTTTGTTTTGTCTTCCAAGCAGATCACAAATGGTAATCGTGACTTCTTTAAGATCAGGTTTTAGCGTTCCACCAAGGTTGAGTTGATCTGTAGCTGGATTGGGGTACAAGGTCAACCCTTCTATCCATTGAATATTCTGATAGGGAGTAGTCGTAGGATCTACAGGTTGTTGAAATCCGACGATCACATCATAACCGCCACAGGAAAATGTCCCAGTGATGGTTTGGCCAATGGTAGCTGACATGAACAGGTTATTACAGGAGCCTGTTAGATAGCCCTGAGCTATAGCAGAGATCACGCTTTTTTGAGCGGAGGCTATTCCATTCGCTAAAAACAGAGCCAGAAAACAAAAAGTAAAAGTATGTTTCATTTATGTATGTATTTATTAGAGTTGTTTTGCTTGACTATAGTCCGACATTTTACCGTCAGGATATCTGACCCTGATCACATAGGAGATATGCTTTTGTTCAGGGTTTATTAAATCTACATATGATTTGGTGACACACTTATCAATGGCTGTGTATGGACCTTGATCGACAGCTTTATATATGATATATTGAGTTTGCAGAGGAGCCGAGGATGTCCAACTCAAAAAGGCTTTGGTTCCTTCTTTTACAATTACAAAATCGTTTACATCTGCTTGATTTATTTTTTCCTTCAATTTGGCTTTAAAGGTGAATGCAGATATAGACAAAAGAC
Organism: Saprospiraceae bacterium; assembly: GCA_040007895.1. Lineage (GTDB taxonomy): Bacteria > Bacteroidota > Bacteroidia > Chitinophagales > Saprospiraceae > JADJLQ01. The sequence continues at coordinate 2,094 of JBDTUE010000194.1, forward strand.
CTGCATCATCCTGCGCCACTATTTTATACTCATATTCTTTGGATGGCTCTACCGCTTTATCCTGATACGACCTGACTGTAGTGGGTGATGGAAATGATTTGATCAGTTTCCAATCAGCGTCCGCCGTTTTTCGGTATAGAAGATGTCTGACTACATCATGACTCGTACTGGCATTCCAATATAATGTGATGGTGCCGGTATCTTGTCGATGATCCGTAAAGATTGGTGCGCTGGGCGGGATGAGATCGGGCTTTTGTAAGGCCAGAACCGCTGAAAAATCAGAATAATTAAAATACCTATCAATCGCAGCGATTTTATAATAAATTCTTTCGGTCAGTGTCTTTAACATGATCGTGTCTACATAGGCATTGACCAGCACAGGTTTATTGGTCACTACAGCAAATACATGGTTAGAATCATTCGAAAAATGAATGACATAGCCCATGATATCAGGATCCTTATTGACATTCCATGTCAAATGAACTAGGCCATTGGTATCAATTTTTCCTTTTAGCCCCATAGGTATGCCTGGGGGTATGCTGTCAATAAGATGCCCATATGTATTGAGTGAATAACTTGCATTACCAGTGGTATCTACTGCAGCTATGATATAATGATTGGCTCTAAGCGTGTTTACTGAATCATGTATGTAAAAATGAGTGTTGGGAGAAACTGGATCTAGATGAAGGATACTATATTCGCTGGTTGGATCAAATGAATGGCCGACAAAAAAACCTTTGAGATCAGAAGCACCTGCATGATTCCATTCGATTTTTATTTTATTGGGGCCTATCTGAGTTGCTCTCACTTGAATCGGTGCCGGAGGGGGGGTTTTATCTATGCTATATTGTATTACGGCCGAAGATGGCGCACTGTACTCTGCGAAAGGAGTAATACCGATGATACGGTAATAATATTTTTTATAGTTTCTCTCCGTGGAGTCTTGGTATACAAAATATTCTGTGGATAATGAATCTTGCTTAAAGTCATCGCTGAGATAAGGTGTCTTATTAAGCCGATTATATGTTTTACCGTCATCCGATCGCTCGATGAAATATGCTGTAAAGTTATCTTGATGTTTTACCTTATCCCACCTAAGGTATACTACTCTGTCCCCTTGAGCGGCATGATCGATCTCTGGGTTTGTGACTTTTATTCTGTTTTTTTCATGCACTACGATAGTGCCCGGTGTAGTCTCAAACAGAGTGGATTTTGCGAGACTGGTGACTTTATAGATGTATACATAGCCCCGTTTTACATTTTTATCCACCCAGCGCAAAGCACTTGCAGAGGCAGCTGCAGCAGATAGATCTGCCGCTAATAGATTATAAGAAAATCTATTTTTCAGTTCATCAGCCTTTGCAATAAAGGATGCATTTTTATCATTTTGATATTTCCAACTTTTCCCATAGATCATTTGAGCGGCCACTACCGCATTTTGATCTTGAGTCATCGGTGGCGAGATGGCCTGCCATTCATCGAGAGGCCATGGCTTGAGCACAGGCGCCAATTCTGTGAAGATGCCATCAGCTATGGACGCTTTCGCATTCGGCAATTCCATCCGCTCTATTTTATACCCTGCTTGTAAGGATAGATACCAGGCCAGAGGTCTATCAGGAGCCCATCTGAGTATAATGCCCGTATCAGTAGATTTAGCAATAATCCTAAGCGATGATTTAATTTCTTCGCTCTGACCATGGGCAAAAAACGAAATTAGATTCAGAAAAACAAAGACAAATCCCTGGTAAAAATATTTTTTCATTTTTAATCAATTGGTGGGGGTGGTGGACAATTTGTATTTATAGTCGCTGTCAGAGTGGCTGATCTTTCAAACTGTCCCATTCCTGCCTTTGGGTGATAATAAATGATACCCATAGGCAATTGGTTTCTACATTCAATATAGCCATTAGTTTCGGCCAAAATATAATTTGACAATCGTCGCTCAATGGCAACACTTTTTGATTTAATCCAAGGCATATTGCTTTCGTGCGCATAAGCAGCATTTTCCATTACCTGTTGATTTTTTCGAAATTGGCGATACATTTGATTTCCGTGATTAAGTCGGATTCTAAAACTTGATGTTTGAGAACTGCCAGAAGGAGTAAATGGAGAAATAGGTGGGTTGCTGGAACCCGCTTTCGCCGGAGCTTTGTCAGCAGTAGTTCTTGTTTCATTTGATCTGCCTTGCTCACTAGGTCCTGTTCCTGTAGTATTAGCAAACATACCTGTTGAACTGTTTGCCACTGCTTGAGTTGACAAAATGGTTTGAGAAGACTGGCTTATCGGATCAATACCTATAGGAGGTTCATACAAAAGTAATGGAGGAAAGCCTGTCACTACATTCGCATGAAACCTATATTCTAATGTATTATAATTCCAAGCATCAGCAAATCCAAGACTTATAGGAGGCGCATTTGGAGGGTCTATAAAACTGATTAAGTCTTTGGGGAAAATATAGAGTTCAGAATTATTATGCCAGGTTGCAATCGGATCAAATGGCAAATAATCAAATCTATTTTCTTCTTGAACATCATCATCACCACCCGTGTAAATTACATCAGAGCCAAATTGCACCAGAGGTGGGTTATCAACAGGAGTACCACTTAAATTTTTGCTCTGCCATCCTTGTAAATCTATTTTATCAAATCCTTCACTGAGCTGAACATTGCCATCAATGATGTCGATTGGACCAAATGATAATTTTCGACCAGCCCATTGTTTATTTCCTATTTTTTGAGCAAGACTATTAAATTGAGAAGTTTTAAATTTAAATTCAAACAATATATGTTCAGTCGCCAATTCATCATGCTTTCCAAATTTCATAAATTTTTGTGGTAATATTTTATATGAATAATTATCACCTTTTTTGTGCTCTATATCCGCAATAGTCTTATATCCCACTTGCTGCACATTACTTGCAACTAAATTAGTATTACTGTTAACTAACTGTTCACTTGTAGCCAACACAGCCGCGGTTCCACTACCAACCACTAAAGCCGCTTCGAGTACTCGCACAATTTTACATTGATAGATTGTATTGTTTTCTAATGTAGCAACACTAAAACCTAAAGATTGAAAGTTACTAACTAAAATCTGCCTATTAATTGGGTTGGTCTGCCCTGTTTTATAAAATCTAGCTTCATAATGATAGTTAAACATCTGTCCGGATGGGCTGAGTTTCCTCGAGTACAGCAGTGGCTCATTGCGCTGAGTTAATGTAACAAATCCTGGAGAACCATGAACCTCATCTTTCAAGAAATAGTTTTGTCCGATAATAGGATAGGTATGTGCGAGATTGCGTTCATCGATTGTGTCAGGCATAACACCCGTGGTGAACGTATGTTTCTTGTCTTCTATATAGCCAGGTATTACCTCCCAATTATCTCCCTTTTTTTCAGATCCAGTTACTGCTATTTCCATAGTATATAATGTCCGTTCAACCAGCACATCATAGGGCGCCATAATAACTTCAGATCCATCGGTTAGATCGAGCTGTGATGGAATCGTAGAAGTACCCTTTTTTAGGAAATTTGATTTCCAGTTTACTCTAAATATTCTAGCTATATTGAGATCGATATCAAATATTTCTATTTCTTTATTGATATATGGCGATACTAATGCTTTTGGCTTTACATACACACTCACATCTTTTGCATTATCTGCCGGATAAAGATCTTGAATGATATTCATACCGGAGAGAAGATTTCCATCCCCTACCGTACATTTATCACCTATGTTAAGTTGCATCGCATGCGTGCCTTCTATGAGGCCGATTACTTTATATTTAAAGGCTCCTTTGGCTTGAAACCACGATGGGTTGGGTAAACCACCAGACATCAATAAAGCTAAAGAGCCTCGTAAAAATTCAAAGCGGCCCTCTATAAACCATAAATCCACTTCAATCCCAAATGCACCTTGAATACCTGCATATAATTGACCAGTGCCATACCAGCCATCTACTCCTGGTTTTTCATTCGATTCCCGACATTTTCTGTCATTGTCATGTGTTACATTTATATCAGCTCCTATGATGGCATCTACATCCAGATAAAATGGCTGGTAGTGAAATGCAAAGGTGTCTTTGATAAGGACCCCTGCAGCTATGCCGGTGGCGGAGTAGGTGATTTGTTTATTCGTTGCAACGTCTGTCGAACCTCCGATATAACCATCTTCTGCACTATTGAGCATAGCCATGAATCCAGGGTCAGGGGTAGGCACTTCATTGGGCAATCCATGTCCCACCATGAGATAAGCACTGATATCAGATTTTTTTATTTTAAGATCAAAGACAGCACCTGCTTTTGCCTCAGGGGTACCAATTTTTAAATACCATTTTTCACTTTCGGCATGACCTGCCATCGCGGCAAAAAATTCTGCCTCTACCATTTTATCTCCCAGTAGTTTGCCATAAAATATTTTATTATCCTCCACCTTGACACTTACAAAGGCATTCAGATTACCTTGCACAAAATGCTCCTGGCCATTATAAACAAAATGTACATCACCCCATACTGATTTTGTAGTTGTTTCAGTGCCACCTGCAGCAAGTTTTGAGACGGACTCGCCCATAAAGCGCAAATCCCCATCCAGGCCCACATTGGGACCACCACTAGTATTAAATTGTGCCCATACAGCCAGCAGCATATTATAGGTCTTGCCTTGATTTTCAGATCCAAACAGGCCTTGGAGTTTCATACCATAATGGCTACTAAAAGATGGCTGATATGTAAGAGTACTATAATTTAAATTAGCTGTATCCGTGGCAGTGCCTACCAAACCTGCATAACTCGTAGATGTAATCGGACTTTGGTTCATGTGATACCACATACCACCCCCTATGCCATAAAGACTCATACCTGCAAACAAGGGAATGCCAGAATTGCCAAAAGTGACCATACCATCGACATACCAGTAGGAATAATTAGCCGCGGTATTAAATGCAGCATTTTCATTGGTCGTTTTAGTACCAAACTTTGCTTTAAGATGAGCAGCTATACCTCCGGGCAATTTCGCTGCTAATATTCCTTCCATTCCTTTATCATCATCTCTATTGATAAATGCAAGCTTGCCTTTGAGTTCAAATCCACTGACTTTGACATCGAGTTCTACATCTTTTAATTCCAATTTTGTATCTGAAATAAAATCACGAGATCCGCCAAAATTAAATTTGAACAAAAGATTCAAACCAGCTGCGGCACTAAATCCATTTACATCTCCTACCAACACTACTTTAGGTTTAAAATAAAAGCCTTGATATCCGCCTTCGTTTACAAAATCAATTGAATCTAATTGTATGGGGAATCCATTCATTGTCTTTTGGGGGCTTGCAAATGAAAAGTCACCATGATCAAATCCTTGACCAGACTTATAACCAAGATTTTCAAATTTGATTCCTGAATAATTTAAACTGGACAATGAAGAATGCACATGGCCAGCATTCATCTCCAGATCCATCACGCCATTGAACCAAGCATTGGCTCTGAACGTACGATCTGCTCCCCTTACTATATTTAATAGAGATGTATTATCAAACTTAAATTCAATAGGTAGATTTTCCATGTGCACAGAATCCCCGGCAATGGCTACATATAAATGAATACTATCAAAGCCGGAATAATGCCCACCATAGTCTATCCAGGATGTAGTATCGGTAAATGGCAATAACAAACCACCTTTGAATCGGATCATTTTTTCATCGCTACTAATCACGCCTTGTATCGTGTCCATTTTGGCCCGCATCCTGGCCCAGCTATCATTGAAAATATTAGTAGCCATCAGGCTTACATGATATTTACCCTCGCCAAATATCAATGATGATCCGGAGAATACTGTCCGTGTATTTACCCCTCTGCCAAAATCTTTGGGGGTCAACGTTTTTAATCTTGGGATAAAAATTCCTTCCCAACCATTTTTTAATTGCGGATCATTCATACCGGCATACGTATAGCCGGATGGAACTACAAATCCAGGTGGGTTTTCTGAATCTGACCAATCTATAAAAATGGTATCGCTATCAAATCCCCAGCCCTCGAAATCTTTAAACTGAAATGCATCTATATTAGCTTGCAGTATAAAACCATTATCATTCGCTACAGCAGATTCATCGTGAATATATT
>JBDTUE010000195.1:0-8206 GCA_040007895.1 Saprospiraceae bacterium
TTCAAACACTTCAAACACTTAAACACTTCTAACACTTTAACATGACTCTTCCAATACATTATACTTTTTATTAATATAATTATATACTTTTGACCCTGACATATGATTCCTTTTTCCAGTGCTGACAGACTTGAGTATTTAGAGCGGTTGACCCATCATCGGGTTCATATCCTGGTGATTGGTGGCGGGATTACCGGTGCAGGTATCTTGCTGGATGCAGTCAATAGAGGATTTGATGTTGCTCTATTGGAGAAAAAGGATTTTGGAAGCGGGACTTCAAGCCGGTCTACTAAGCTTATTCACGGTGGATTGAGATACCTGAAACAATTACAATTTGGGGTAGTAAAAGAAACGGGTGCAGAGCGCGCCATTGTGTTCAATAATGCGAGGCATTTAGTCGAACGGAGTAAAATGTTACTTCCATTTTACAAAGGTGGTACCATGGGCCCCTGGTCAACATCGGTGGCTTTATGGCTTTATGACCATTTGGCTAAAGTAGCCCGCAATGAGCACAAGATGATGCTCAAAAAACAAACTACTAAACGGCTTGAACCCCTGCTCAAAGAAGATAAGCTCAAAGGCGCAGGACTATACTATGAATATAAAGTGGATGATACCAGGCTTACCCTCGAAATTATAAAAAAAGCGGTTGAGAGTGGTGGAACTGCATTGAACTATGCGGAGGTTAAAAAACTTATTTACGAAAATGATAAAGTAGCAGGTGTCCGGATGCTGGATGTGCTTACCGGCAAGGAATATGAAGTGTATGCAGATTTTGTGGTCAATGCTACAGGTCCATGGACTGACCAGGTTTCGGAACTTGAACCATCCTCTGCTAAAAAAGTAATATTATCGAAAGGAGTTCATATTGTTTTTCCTGCAAAAAAATTACCTATCAAACAACCGGTATACTTCGAATCCGTAGTAGACAAAAGAATGATCTTTGCTATTCCTCATTGGGATTATACCTATGTGGGTACCACAGATACTCCTTATGAGGGTGATATTAATCATCCGGAAACTAATAAAGAAGATGTAGAGTATTTAATAAAAAGTGCCAATGCTATATTTCCTGGTACTCATCTTACTCATGAAGATATCAGTTCTACCTGGGCAGGCTTGAGGCCATTAATCTATAAACCGGGCAAAAAATTTTCTGAACTTTCGCGTAAAGATGAAGTATTTAAAAGTGTTTCCGGTCTGATCAGCATAGCCGGAGGTAAACTGACAGGGTATCGAAAGATGGCAGAGCGGGTAGTTCAAACGATCATTGAAGAATTTAAAAAAAGAGAATTCAAATCTGTTCCCATATTGCATGAGGAAGCACTGACTGATCTTTCAAATGTAAGTGGATCAGAATTTAAATCGGATGAGGAATATCAAAAAATTCTCACCTATTGTCATTCACTCAGAGGTCATCTCGAGGTGGATGAAATGACTATTGATCAGTTATTCAGAAGATATGGCAATAATACAGAACAAGTCATTGCATTGGCTGAACAAATGAGAAGTTCCGTTAAAGACCCCTTACTCAGATTGGAAATGGGTGGTTTGTTATATGGAATTCGCCAGGAAATGGTCTGCACTATTTCAGATTATTTGATTCGCAGGACTGGACAATTGAATTTTGGCAGGGAGAACATAAAAAAATATCTTGAACCATTGACTCAGTTACTTTCAAATGAATTGAATTATTCAGCAGTTCAGGTAGCAGAGATGCGCAATGATTTTGAAAGAGAATATAAATCCGTAATGAACTGGAAAAAAATGGATTGATAATTGGAATGACCTCTCATTAAAAATAAAAAAACCCCTTTATCGATACGTTTATCAAAAAGGGGTTAATATGAAAAGACTCACTCTTTTTAAGGATTCAAAAGTAAATTCGTAACCATCCTGGTAACAATTAAAATGGATCAATCCGGAAATTTAGTCGACGAGATTTATTCTTAGTGTAGGGAGTCCATAAAATGTCTAATTTTCGCACATTAAAACTTTTAGATCTTGAATAGGCGTTCTTTTAACCAGACCATCCTGGGGTCTGCTCTCGTATTGCCCAATACCTTATCCATGGAAAAATCCAAATCATCCTATCTCCTGCCGGGAGACCGGGTAGGTCTCGTCTGCCCTGCAAGCCCTATCACTGAAGAAAGGCTGAATAAGGCTATTTTAAATATGGAATCATTGGGCCTTGTACCTGTCCAGGGAAAAAATATTCTTAAACAAAATGGGTATCTGGCTGGGTCCGATCAGGAACGGTTGCAGGACTTATATGATATGTATAAAGATCCGTCGATTAAAGCGATCTGGTGCATTCGGGGAGGTTATGGAGTGACTCATTTGTTGCCTTCCATGGATTATAAATTAGTGCAATCCAATCCGAAACTATTGATAGGGTATAGCGACATTACCGGGTTTCATAATGCATTTTATTCTGTTTTAAAGATGTCAAATCTCCATGGACCAATGGCATCTTCTGACTTTACTCCTTATACAGTAGATCAACTTAAAAAGGTAATATTTGGCAAACAGGGCGATTCCATTCAAGTCCGGACTTGCGATGAAAATGATATAGAATTTAATACCAATGGCAAGTCTGTTTTTGAACGATATTTAATCCACCCCGGTCAGGCACAGGGAGTATTGGTTGGTGGCAATCTCTCCCTTTTAGCAGCCATGTGCGGCACACCATATTTTAAGATTAAGAAGGATTGTATTCTTTTTATAGAAGATATTGAAGAAGCACCTTACCGGATTGATCGCATGCTTACACAACTATTGCAGGTGATGGATACTACTCGTATTAAAGGGATCTTATTAGGAGTTTTTGATGGTTGTGAACGCAAAGATCCTGCTACTTCGTCTTCATTGAAAGAAATGATGATAGAGCGTTTAGCTCCATTGCAAATTCCATGTGTCTATGGATTTTCATTTGGACATATTTCCAATCAATGTACTTTCCCACTTGGTGCCAAAGCAAAAATGGATACCACTGATTTTAGTTTGCAATTTGAATTGCCATGAAACTAACCATTCATACGTATCATTTACAAACCAGGAAAGTATTCACTACATCCCATGGTAGTGCTGCTTATCGAAGATGTTTGATTATAGAGTTAAGCCATGAAGGTTTATCCGGTTATGGAGAGGCTACAGAAATTTTGTATTACGGTAAGAATCTCGAACGTATGATTCAACTGGTTCGAATGAATACAGAATGGATTGAATCTATGGATATCATCCCTCCAGGTGACCGTTACCAGGAATTTTTAGCCCGCTTTAAAGAGGATCGGTTTGTATTGTGTGCATTAGATATGGCCTACCATGATCTTTATGGTAAACTTAAAGGGAAATCATTAATAGACTTATGGGGATTGGATATAGAATCATGTCCATTGTCGAGTCTTACCGTAGGCATAGACGATACCGATGCCATGCTGAATCATATAGATCAAAATCCCTGGCCGGTATATAAAATAAAATTGGGTACCGATCATGATCTCGATATTATGAAAGCAATCCGTAAACATACAGACAAACCTCTTCGGGTAGATGTAAACGAAGGCTGGACACCCTCGCAAACTATTGAGTATGCTCCAATATTAAAATCTTTAAACATTGAATTTATAGAACAACCTTTGCCTGCTTCCCTTCATCATGAGATGATCGAAGTTTTTAAACAAAGTCCGTTGCCATTATTCGCAGATGAGTCCTGTCATATTCCGGAAGATGTAGAGAAATGTGTGGGTCATTTTGATGGCATCAATATAAAACTCATGAAATGCGGTGGTCTTACTCCGGCTATTGCTATGATTCAAATGGCAAGGCAGCTCGAATTAAAAATTATGATTGGGTGTATGACGGAATCCTCTGTTGGCATATCCGCTTTAGCTCAAATATTACCTTTAGTGGATTATGCTGACCTGGATGGATCCATGTTGATTTCGAATGATCCAGCACGAGGTGTTTATCTCGACTATGGTATTGCCGTGTATCCTGAGACCAACGGAACAGGAGCAGAATTATTGATTAAGAATCCATTTGAATAAGAAGCTAAGGACATATTTTAATTTAATATAATATGTCTGTACAAAGAATCAAAGAAATTTAATAGACCATGTACGCTGATCTTATACCTTCGAAATACATCAAAATCAATGGTGAAAGCTATCTCTACTTTGGAGGTACATCGTATCTCGGCATTCATGCCAATCCAAAATTCGGAAAGTTAGTGATGGAGGGCTTCAATAAGTATGGTACCAATTATGGAGCAAGCCGACTGGGTGTACCCATTCCTGTTTTTGACCAGATGGAAACTAAACTTGCTGATTGGGTAGAGGCATCATCCAGCGTATTGGTATCTTCTGGAACTTTGGCTGGTCGATTAATGCTCGAAGCATTAGGGGATGATTACATGTATCATTATGCAACGAATGCTCATGTTGCAATTAAACCAGGATATTCAAAACATCAGCCCCATTCATTTTCCTGTTCTATCGAAGAATCATTGGATATGATTCATTTATCGGAAGGAGATAAACATGTCATCACTTTTAATTCTATTGATGCATTGACTGCCACAATCCCTGATTTTGCATGGATATCAAGATTGCCAAAGGACAAAGAAATAGTGTTGATTGTAGATGATTCTCATGGTATAGGAGTCCTTGGAACTAAAGGGAATGGAATGTATGCGGAAATAAAAAAATTACATCCCAACACAATTATGATTGCATCCCTGGGAAAAGCAATGGGCCTTCCGGCAGGTGTAATTGCGGGCCCGGTTCAATATACTTCCCTGGTAAGACGACATCCTTTATTTGGTGGCAGTTCACCCATGGTACCGGCTTACGCATATGCATACCTTCAGGCAGAGGAAATATATTCAGATGCGTATAAAAAATTAATCTCAAATATAGATCATACAACTGCTAACCTCAAGGAACTCGAAATATTTACTTATGTACATGGTTTCCCTATCTTCTGCACAGATCGACATGCATTGGCACCTTACCTGGAATTGAATAAAATCAAAATTTCTCATTTCGCTTATCCAAGTCCCACCGATAGATTATATACCAGGATTGTAGTAAGCGCGTTACATTCTACGGATGACCTAGATCGATTGATTGATTTGATAAAAAAGTTTTGATTGAATTTTTTAAGATTACAGAATAAACTAATTTAATATAATTGTTTGTTATGGGGATTCGTGTAGTTGGAATATTTATACTTGCCGCATTGCATTTTTCCTGTAATGAAAATAAACTTCCATCATCGGGTTTAAATGATTTTGATAAACGACTAATTGATCATCAACCATCCCCAATTCCACTTTCTCCATCAGAAAGCATCAGGAAAATTCAAGTACCTCCTGGTTATAAGGTAGAATTAGTTGCCTCCGAGCCAATGATTCAGGATCCTGTGGCGCTAGCCTGGGATGGTGATGGAGCTATGTATGTAGTGCAAATGAATACGTTTATGACCGATGCAAAAGGTACGGATCAATACAAACCCATCAGCCAAATAAAAAGATTAACAGATACGGACAATGACGGTATCATGGATAAATCAACCGTATTTATTGATAGTTTGCTTTTGCCAAGAGTAATTCTTCCGGTTGGAGATGAATTGATCGTCGGCATTACAAATATTCAAAACCTCTATGCTTATAAAGACACGGACCATGATGGAAAAGCTGATCAGAAAAGAATAGTATTTGAAAACCCTGCAATCGATGCGAGGAATATGGAACATCAAAATGGTGGTTTGATCTGGAACCTTGACAATTGGATTTACCCCAGCAGGGATAACCTGCGATTTAAATATAAAAGCGGAAAACTCATTGCAGATACCATGATCGACAATATGATTGGCCAATGGGGAATGACGACTGATGATTTCGGTAGATTGTATTATTCCGAGGCAGGACCTGGACTGCCGGTGGTACAGTTTAACCAGATGCCTGCATATGGTTCACTCAATTTTAGTGATCAGTATCCGGATGATTTTACTATTCCTTATCCAATAATGAGTACGATCGATGCACAAGGTGGATCTTCGGTACTCATGAATGAGGATAGTACACTAACCCATTTTACATCAGGATGCGGACAATCTATTTTCAGAGGTGATCGATTGCCGGAAGATATGCGGGGAGATTATTTTGTTGCAGAACCTGTAGCCCGCATCATCAAACGTGGAAAAGTGATCTCTATTAAAGGCAAACGTATTGTTGAAAATGCATATCAGGGAAAAGACTGGCTTGCCTCATCGGATTTTAATTTCAGACCAGTCAATACATATACCGGACCTGATGGTTGTTTTTATATAGTGGATATGTATCATGGAATTATCCAGGAGGGTGAGTTTGCCGAAGAGGATTCTTATTTGAATAAAAAAATAAAAGAATTAGGATTAGAAAAAAATATAGGATTAGGCCGGATTTATCGTGTAACGCACGAAAATTTTAAACGGGATCCAGTACAACCTAAACTGCTAAGTAAATCTTCCAGTGAATTAATACCTTATTTATCCCATCCCAATAGTTGGTGGCGGGATATGGCACAACAACTTATCATCATTCATGGAGATACCAGTGTAAAATCATCGTTAGAAAAGATAGTGATTGATCATCTTTCAAATAATAGAAATCATTTAGCTGCATTACATTCCTTATGGTCTTTAGAAGGTTTAGATGTCATCACTCCATCTATAGTATTAAAAGCAGCGCAAAGTAAGGAACCAACAATTAGAAAAGCGTCAATATGGTTAGGTGAAAAATGGATCAATAAAAATGACCTTGCTTTTATAAAATCCATTGAACCATTAAAAAATGATTCCGACCCGGACGTAGTGATCCAGCTTTATCTTTCATTGAGGAACAACACATCTACATTGGCAAAATCTATTGTAGAATACATTTTACAACACTATCCTGATAACGAAGTCATACAATACTCACACAGTGTATTCAAAGAATCCTACGCCAGAGCACAAGCGGAGCAAGAGAGAATTAATCATTTAAGTAATGCAGATAAAAAATTAATAGCTCAAGGTGCTATTACCTTCAAACAATTTTGTTCAAACTGTCATGGCCCCGATGGTAAAGGAATTAAAATTGGCAATACCCCCATGCCTGCACCTCCATTATCAGGATCACCCAGAGTCAACGGGGATAAAATCATGCTTATTCAAATAGCTCTGTTTGGACTTAAAGGTCCTGTTGATGATAAAATATATCCGGGTGTGATGCTTCCTCAAAAACACCAGAGTGATGAATGGATCGCTTCCGTGTTAAGCTATATCCGGAATAGTAACGACCTCGGTAATAAATCTTCAACAGTTACAAAGGAAGAAGTAGAAGATATTCGTAAAACCGCAGTTATAGACAATGGTATCCCGGATCAAAGGTTGTTGGAAATTTATAAACTCGGAAGGGGAGAAGCACAAAATTGGTCGAAAGGCAAACCCGGCAGTAATGGTCACAAATGGGGAGGGGAGTTCAGGTCGATGGTAAAAGACAGCGTAAAGAAGTGACGAATTACGAATAATACGAATGACGAATTTTTCGAATAAAGAATGAAGAATGAACGAATGAACGAATTAAGAATGATGCGAATGGCGAATGAAAAATGGACTCACCGACTCTGCAACTTCCGACTTTTCCGTCTTCTTGAATGACCAATAATACAAATGAAGATAGTTTTTATCATACTCTGTTTCTTAATAAATTTTTTTCTGATAGGACAGGAAATGGTTACGGATCAATGGGGGATGGAATTCATTAAAATTCCGGTTGGAGATTTTACGATTGGCAAGTTTCAGCCTACAGTATCACGAATGAAATCCTGGGGATCGACTGCACCATTGAATGAGGAAGTATTACGAAGCGCACTATCCCTGGCAACCCAGGATGCAAGGCCGGGTTTTAAAGTCCAAATCAAACAAACATTTTATCTTGGTAAATATGAAGTGACTCAGTCGCAATGGAAAAAAGTAATGGGTACTAATCCATCTTATTTTCGAGAAGGGAACGTGAAGGATTCAGCTGGTCTCCATCCGGTCGAAAACATTACCTGGAAAATGGCACAGCGATTTATCAAAAAATTAAATCATATGGAGAGAGGAAACATACAATATCGATTACCTACAGAATTTGAATGGGAGTTTGCTGCGAGAGCTGGAATGCAGGATGATATAAGTT
>JBDTUE010000196.1:0-8198 GCA_040007895.1 Saprospiraceae bacterium
GCCAGGAAATATTTTTTAAATACCACCCAAAAGAGATTTTCTCTAATCCCATGGCAGCCACACCTGCCGCTGAACCGATGATGAGTATACTTCCACCCGTACCGGCACAAAACGCAAGAAAAGTCCAAAATGAGTGATCCATCGGATATTGATCAAGGGAGTACATGCCCATCGTAGCAGCAACAATGGGCACATTATCAACAATAGCTGAAAGTAAACCTATTAAGCTAATGATGACTTTCTCCTTTGAGAAGGTATTTGTCAATACTGTAGCCATCTGCGCTAATTGTCCTGATTGTTGAAGTACACCTACCGCTAATAATATTCCCAGGAAGAAAAGCACACTAGAAGAGTCCATGCGTTCTAATGCACTGGTGACGGACAGTTTTTTCCTTTTTACTTCATCTTTGTCTTTGTGCAAAATTTCCGTCAGGAACCAAAGTAAACCTAACCCTAAAAGCATGCCCATAAATGGTGGCAAATGAGTGACTGCTTTAAAAACAGGAACCAATAACAATACGGCTAACCCACTAAATAATACAACACGTTGTTCCGTCGAATTCGCCAGATCAGATTGAACTTTTGAAACTCTAATTTCCACTTCATTAATATTTCCCTTAACTATCAATGAAACAGCTACTAATGGGACGATCATACTCATCAGGCTTGGAAAAATCAGTTTACCTAATATAACTGTGGTGGATATTTGTCCACCAATCCATAACATGGTCGTGGTAACATCGCCAATGGGTGACCATGCCCCTCCGGCATTGGCAGATATAATAACCATACCGATGAACAACATTCTGTAATGCATATTGTGGATCATTTTAATGGAAAGCGTAACCATCACTATAGTCGTCGTAAGGTTATCCAATACTGCTGATAAAAAGAAAGTAAGGATGCAGATAATCCAGAGCAATGTCCTTCTGTTTCGGGTAGTAATCGTTTTGTTAATGATTTCAAATCCATCGTGTGAATCGATTAATTCAACAATAGTCATTGCACCCATTAGAAAAAAAAGAATACTGGATATCTCTCCTAAATGCTCCAATAATTGCTCTGTAACAGTATGAGCATCTGAATAAAGGATATATACTGTCCAGCATAAGATCCCTGTCACCAGTGCGCTCGCCGTTTTATTTACATGAATGGTATGTTCTAATGTGATGAGCAGATAACCCAGGCAAAAAATAATGATGATTGCGTATCCCATGGAACGAAGCTAATTTTTTTATCCGTTAAACAAAACTTGATTTTTGAAAAAAGAGTATGCTATTGCACTCTGCAAATTCCAACCGGTACTGCAGCGTTTGGTCCATTATATAATTAATCTACAGCTAAGTATTACTCATCCATCCATATTGAAAGAAAGCCGTTCTTTTGGAAAAGTCCAAACAATTTGTTTGATATACCTCCTGTTACATCCTTCCTCGGTCATCAACTCCCGGAGGACGAATTTCTAAATCCGTATAATAACCAATAATTAGATGGGACATTTCAATTCGCATGTTATCACGGATTTAATTTATAGAAGATATTGCAACAAAAGAAATGTTTATTAAGGCGATTCATGTTTTTCAGACCCCAGCAACAATATTAGGTTTGTATAAATTAAATCCATCTTCAGCGCTACTGGTTACTGGAGTGGGTGAAACCAAATCTCGATTTATTTCGGGTCGAATACTAAGGACAGGAAAATGGGCATGGTTGACGATAGTTTGTGTATATGGGCCAATGAAAAAATCTTTTAGTTTTTCGTCCAGCGTTGCAGTTATTACAATGAGATCAGGTCTCTCAATTTCCGATATAGATAATACTTTTTTGGCGACGTTATCACAGGTGTGCACTTCACTTCTACAAATTACGTCGTCCCTAAGGACGATATTTTTGTAATGGTCTACCTTCTCCTTCATTTCAACAAATCCAGTAGGGAATTTTAATTGGATGAATCCGGCAATTAAAAGTGATGAATTGTTTCTTCGAATGATCGGTCTAACCACATCATATTTTTCAAAGGCATTTGGCACCATCCGAATTGGAAATAAAATATTCCTAAACTCTGTCCAACTGCTCTTACCAGGTATAGTCAGTACCGGACAAGGGGCATTTTTTACTACCCTATAGGCATTAGAGCCAAGAAAAAATTCTCTGAATCCTGAGGTTCCATGTGTCGCTATTACAATTAAATCAGACTGTTTTTGAACTGCAAACATACACGTTTCGTCAGCGGGGTTGCCAGGCTGAACAATGTGATTAACCACTATATCATGCTTAACTCTGATTTTCTTAGCTAACTTACTTAATTGATCCTCAGCAATTTTCATTAAATCGGACAATATATTCCCGTTCAGGCCACTTAACTCCTGGCTAAACAACATAAAATTGTTTTCGACGATATGGATAAGAGTTAGTGTTGACAATTGTATTTTACAAATGGCGATGGCCGATTCCAATGCATTTAATGATACTTCTGAAAAATCGATGGGGACAAGGACCCGCTTTATTTCTAATGTCTTCATGTTTAGTATTAATTTAATTGTTCAATCAATCCCTATGAATGTTTATGCAAAAATAAAAGCTGGAAATCCTTTTGAATGGCAGGAATTAGATGATGTATGGCACTAATTACTTATATTTATAATCATGAAGGAACATCAAATTCCCTCGTATACTATCGAGTCATTAACATCAAGGGTATCAAAATCAAAAGATTTTGATGTTTTCAGGTTTGAATATTTTGCCAAAGATATTGAGCATCTTAAAATCCCGCATCGTCATCACTTTTACACTTTTATTTTAGTAACAGGCGGAGGTGGGTGTCACGATATTGACTTTCAAAGTTATGATCTTACTCAAGACCGTTTATTTCTTATTGCTCCCGGACAAGTCCATCGCTGGACGGAGTTGAAAAAAGTGAAAGGTTTTGTAGTTCTCTTTAATGATAGCTTCATGGCATTATCGAAAGGGAGAAAAATCATGTCTGCCTGGCCACTCTTTCGGCCGCATCAACCATGTTATTTTGACCTTGCTTCCTCTGAAAGAGAAAAATGGACGAAGGAATTTTTGCTTATGGAAGAAGAAGAACTTAACCAGTATGAATTTTGTCGGGATGCCGTGTTTTATTCCATCAGTTCGTTGCTGGTAAGGGCGTCAAGACTAGTCCACCAGCAGAAAAAATCTACTACGACTCCAGGCATGGATTTTTTATTTAATTTTCAGGAGTTAATTGAAAAACACTTTCTTGAAAAAAAAGCGCCAAAAGAATATGCAGAACTGTTGAATATTACCCCTAATTATTTAAATGCTGTTTGTAAAAAAAAATCAGGCAAGTCTGCCGGAGAATTAATAAGACAACGCGTCCTGTTAGAGGCAAAAAGACTGCTCGCTCACACCAAACTGGCTGTATCAGAAATTGCCTACAAATTAAACTTTAAAGACAATTCCTATTTTGGAAGGTTCTTTAAAAAATACACCGGAATGACACCAGAACAATTTCGATTAAGATAAGATAACGACTATGTTGAAGTTTTAAACCCAAAAAATTCATTAGAATGAATTTTTTATCCTACGGATTGACGAAATATTTGATTCTCAAATATTTGTCAGGGTTAACCCCGACAATAAAAATGAATGAATTACTTACGACAAATATTCGTGTAATTCGTTCATTTTTATTCCTCGATCGGTTATTTGAAAATTTCAAATGACCGATTTGGGTTAAAAGAAGATCTTCCATTCCAAGGTGAAAATCTGGTTATGAATTATGAAAATTAATTCCTTCCAATACACCTATTGAAAGCACCTGTTTTGTAAAGTAAATAAATTTATTTTTTCTCAATTCTTCAAGTTCGGGGCTATAGTTAGCCACTACAATGCCCTTTATTTTACCGGTAAGCATATCCTTATCATTGCCACTATTACCAGCGGTAATAAAATTCTCGAGTGGTATTTTCCATTTATAACTCAGGTACCGAACGGCGTTTCCTTTGCTCGCACGAAATGGCAAAAAGTCCAGATATCTATTTTCGGTAAGTAAAATTTTGGCTTTTAGTTTTCTGTCATCAATAAACTTATAAAGATTTGCCATATCATCCTCATCAAAATTATCATCTACATAGTAACTCAGTTTGAATCTCCATTGGGCTGCAGATTCCTGTAGTCGGATACCAGGAAATTTTGAAAGTTCACTTTCCAATTCATCCCTTTTCCAGTGAAAGTCTATATGGCTCTCCCATCCTCTATCAGGAATAAACTTATTCGTATAATAAATTTCAGAACCTGCACAACATATAAGGATGTCCGGATTTGGCAGATTATAGTTAGCAAAGGCGAGTTCTGTAATTTCTCTGTTTCTACCAGTGGCTAAACCAAATACTACATGTTCCTTGTTATCGACTATCCACTGCTTCAATTCATTTAAGCCATCTGTTTTATTGCCATCTATCATTGTTCCATCCAGGTCGGAAATAATAAACTGTTTGGCCTGAGTAAGTCTTTTCCCGAAGGCTGTTTTATGTATAAAATTGGGGACGTCTGAATCATTTTTTATGAAAAGCTCATCTACCACTTCAAGGTATTTGTTGCAGTGTATGGTCCAGGAATAAAGACGATTGGCTGCTATTATCCCATTGGCAGAATACTTTTCCCACAGTGCCTGGTCTGCAATAATTTTCTTTATAGCATTCGCGATGGCAACAGGATCCCCGACATCTACCAGGATACCGTTGTTGCACTGTTCAAGAATTTCTTTTGGTCCACCGCTGGGCGAAGCTACCACAGGTAACCCACTTGCCGCTGCTTCTACAATAGTCAATCCAAAATTCTCTCCCGGCGTTGCGTTTACGAAGACCCCTTTTTTACTTGCAGCAATCCGATAGATCTCCGGCACTTCAATTTTCGGATCATTTTTTTTGGGAATTGCCATCTTTCCATACAGATCAAATTTGTCCATTAGTAATAAAAGGTTATTTAATATTTCCTTTTCATCTTCGGGCATTTGACTAATATCTTTGCGCACTCCAGCAAAAATGGCAAGGTTGGCCATGGCTTGCAATTCTTTATCCTGTCCAAAAGCTTCAATTATCGTTTCAAAATTCTTACGTTTATCGGCTCTGCCTATTGATAATATCATTGGCTTTGCCGGATTGAATAAAAATCTTTCAATATCTGAATTAATGCGGTAAAGTAATTGCTCCTGCTCAATAGGCATCTTAAATGAAGGCCTGTCTAAACGGTGAAAAGGATAAAATACTTCTGGAACCACACCCGGAGGAATCACTTTAAATCTTCCATACTGTATGTTGTCGTACAGAGCGTATTGTGTATCTATGATATGCTGCGTACTTACAACAATCGCATCGGCATTCTTTATGAAAGCCTCTTCCTCAGTTATCCGCCGCTTCATATTAAATTTTTCTTCAATCTTTTCCGGTGATATTAGTTGTTGCAGAAGTATGTTTTTTTTGTTTCTTCCCAGTGAATGACCCGTTGCAAAAAAAAGTACTCCGAATACTTCGCTTATTTGGCTTGCCAGGTACGTTCCATCGGCATAATGTCCATGCACTACATCGGGAAAATCAGCTTCTTCGTCAATAAATCGAATCGTCTTATCCGCGAATTCATCAAGGTAATCCCACAGTGTTTCTTTCTGGCGATACCCATGACCTCCACAGGCTATTCTTATGATACGGGCTTTATCATTCACGATTTCAATCTTCTTTTCATAAGATCCGGAAACCCTTTTATCAATAATCCTCCGGGTAAATAAATCTACTTTTCGAACCTGTGGATGAAGAGAAAGATTCTCTAAAAGCTCAAGTACATATTTTACTTGACCTCCTGTATCTTTATCCCTACCGACTTCAGGATCGATAAACCTGATAAGACCATGCGGACTGAATAACTGAATGTAATATTTGCTCATGTTCAATTTTCATTTAGTATGGAGATGAGTAAAATTAATCAATTCAAAATTGTTAATGGAAGTTTGCAAATATAATTATATTGAGAAGTATATATGTATTCAGGTTCAGGTTTTAGTGATTGGGAAATAGGCGACATTACCGTACTTATTCATAATGGAGTATATCACTTGTTTCATCTTATTATTCCCAATCACGATTATATAGCTCATGCAATATCTAATGACGGTATATCGTGGAAAAGGGTGAATAATGCACTATTTGTAGGCAACCCCGGCGACTGGGATGATGATATGCTATGGACGATGCATGTATGTTCAGTAGAGGATGCCTTTCAAATGTACTATACAGGCCTACAACGAAAAGACCGGGGCGTAATTTCCAAAATCGGATTAGCAGTATCAAGCAACCTCATCGATTGGGAAAAGAAAGAAAATAACATCTATCCCATTGAGCCTAAAGGTATATACTATGAAACATCAAAAACCAACCCAAGAAAATGGCTTAGTTTTCGTGATCCGTACAGGTTTGAATATAAAGGTGAGGTGTATTTGATATTATGTTCCCGCACCATTACCGGACCCGTATCGCGAAGAGGATGTGTAGGATTGGTAAAAATAAAAAACGATACATTTGAATTATTGCCGCCATTATTTATTCCAAGAGTATATGATGATATCGAATGCCCATGTGTATTTGAATTGAACGGTAGGTTTTATCTGTTTGGTTCCATCAGAGAAGATTTAAAAATAAGATATTGGTTTGCAAATGATTTTTTTGGCGAATATCAATCGTTTCACCTGGCCATTTTGTTTCCACAAGGAAATTATGCTGCACGGATTGTACAGGATGGAGATCATGTACTGGTATTTAATTTGTTTTACACTTTTAGCAAAGTAGATTCCTTACGGGTCCTGCCTCCGCCTAAGGAATTGGCCACCGATGATCAAGGCAGATTATTATTGAAAAGTTATTATCGCTGGGAATCGATGGTGATCAAAACAATTCCACAAGAACAATTCGATAAATTGCAACATATCCTATCCAATCCAAGCGCATCGTCCGAAATAAAGCCTGACCAATGGAATTGCACTACTGGAAGCGGATACGAAATATTTTGTTTTCAAAGACCTTCAACAAGTTTTATCTGGGAAGGCACCCTTACGACGGAAGGCTTGGGAAAATTAGGATTGGTATGTGATATGGATAAAGACGGAAATGGATATTTTATTTCCATCAACACATTAAATGGCCTGGTAGAATTAAGAGCCTGGGGTTTCAACCCCTTAAATGAGCGGCATAATTATATTTTTAATGAAATCCAGTCTGGTTATTTCGAACCTCATGGAAAAAAAATATTTAACTTTAAACTGCTCCGATATGGTCACTATTTTGAACTTTCAATAAATGGTATTGTTAATCTGACCCTAATGGACTATACGTATTCTGGAAATGGTTTAGGCTTATATTCTGCCTCCGCATCCATTATGTTAGAACATTCGCTAATTAAAATATTACCCGATCCATTAGAAGAATATGCCAGTCCGAAAACAACGGATGACTAACCTGATTCAATAAGGATTTATTTTCCATGGTACCTTATTTTAACGTGATCAAAATAGAAGCCGATTATAATTTTAAATAATAAATAATTAAAATTACTGATCTTCTTTTCACAGATTTTTTTTAGAACCTAAAGGTAAAAACATAAACTTGTAAGTATCATATGGCTAGAATTTACTACAGCATCAAGTTTACCCGTTACACAAAACTCTATTAAAAGAGTCTAATATTAAAAAAATCATACGATCAAAAGAAATATATTGAATGGTGTTGATCGTAATAAATATATCGTCTGAAACTGTAACTTCCAACCCAATTACCAGTGATAGATAGGCCATGGCAAAACTATCAATAGATGCTCTTTATGGACAGAAATTGTTTTTATATAATGGTAGCATCTGTCATAAAAATAAATTCGATAAGTCTTCGCTGCTGGAATCTATTATCCATCCATCATCCGCCATTGTGTTTGGATATGAAGCCTGGACTATTCATAGTAAAGATGGACAATCTCATTTTGGTTTCATCGTTGGAGAAAACGAACATTCAATTACGATCAAGGAGTTATCTGGTATAAAACAAACTATTGCTCTAACTGAAATAGTATCGAGAAAGAAACAAGCCAAGAGTTTGATGCCGGAAGCAACAGCAATGATGTTATCCGGTCAGGATCTTACTGATTTGAGTGTATATTTATTGGCAAAAGAAAAG
>JBDTUE010000197.1:0-8189 GCA_040007895.1 Saprospiraceae bacterium
AAAAGCCCCATCTCCTTCGCAGGGATGGGGCTTCCTTTTTAATAACTAAGTAATATTCGTAAACCAGGTTCGATCCTATTTTGAAAACGATTTGGAAAACTGCTGACCAGCGATATAGACCTGGATAGAATAGTCCCCGGCAGGAACATCTTTGAGGTTATATTTTCTAGTAGCACTCACTTCATCGACTATATTTTCTGAAAAAATAGTCTTTCCTTCAGAATTGGTAATCGTTACCGTTGCAGAATGACCCTGGGTCATCAGGTTCATGGCAACATTATCTGTATTGAAGATCAAGTGTGGTTTGTAAACTGTAGTAATGTTTGTACTGTACATCATGTCCCGGGATACCTCCAGGTTTTGAATTCTTACTTGTTGAGCATCTTCAAGCTCAAGCGTATAACTTCCTACGGGTAAATTTTTAAGATTGTATTTTTTTGATTCATTGATATCTTCCTGAATCAATATAGTACCATCAGCTTTTTTAATAGATACTTCTATTTTGGAAGCTTTCCAGTTTGATTTATCTACGATAAGCCATTTACTGGTAGCAGATATATGTACTGGAATTTCAGCGGCGGTTAAAGGAACTGAAGCCATAAGCCCGGTGTTCATCGCGGCTAACAAAAGGAATAAAACAAACTTTGACATAATTTAGGATTTTTATAATTGTTATTTTAATATTTATCAAATTCTTGCCCTGAGTATGAACTTTGTCATATTCTGGTTTTTTTGCAATAACTACCGGATAAGAAAACAGTTGCCCTGCTAAAACCCTGTACCAGGATTTTTTCATGCCCGAAGTCATTGCCCTTAAAAGTTTATGGAGTCTTTATGTATTCAGATTCTCTATAAAATCAAATTCTTACTTTTTATCTTTTATCTGAATTCATCTGTGTGAGTGTCATATATACTTTAATGAGGCAATATTAAAAGAAAGGTTGCATACGCGTCAAGTATAGACGCTGTTAAACATTTATTAATCGACAGAAAGGATAAGTTATCGGATGAAGCATCATTAGAGTAACCTGGATTTAAAAAAAAGCCCCGACAAAAGATTGACGGGGCTGAATTAAAAATCGATATTAGAACTATTTGTTGAATGATTTAGTAAATAACTGGTCAGCTATTTTGACCACGAAAGAGTATTCTCCTTCAGGAAGTTGATTGACATTATATCTCCGGGTGACACTTACTTCATCGTTGATTTTTTCTGAAAAAACCTCTTTGGAATCTGCATCGAGAATGGAAACTTCAGCAGATTGACCTTGCGTCATCAGATTCATATCGACATGGTCAGGATTGATAATCAGATGAGGTTTATAAACCGTAATGATACCGGTACTGTACAACATTTCATGAGCTACCTGCAGGTGTTGGATCCGTATCTTCTGATCATCTTCCAGTTGTAAAAGGTATGTTCCGTCAGGAACATTTTTTAAATTATACCGGGTAGAATACCGGATACTTTCATTGATCAATGTAGTGCCATCGGTAGATTGGATAGTAACTCCGATCCGGGGAGCTTTCCAGCCTGATTTATCTACAATGATCCATTTATTAGATGGTGAAATAAAAACTGGAATCTCAGGATTTGTGACGGGAACAGCCATAAGCCCGGTATTAACCGCGGCGAACAATAGGATTAAAATAGATTTTAACATAAATAGGAAATTTTATTTTATTTATAAATATCAACTCAAAGCCATGGCCAGGACATGATTGGACATCATATCCGGGTTGACTTTTGAATCAGTCAAACCAATCAAATAAAATCAATAGCTATACAGGTCAAATGAATGACTATAAGCACTATTGCTTTTACACGTAAAAAAAATTTATGGAGTCTTTAGATATTTTCAGATCTGATAAATCTCGGGAAGAAGATTATAACCTGAATTCATCTAGGCGAGTTTTAATTAATGAAAACAATATTAAGTGAAAGGTTGCATGAAGTCAAGATTAATGCTGTTAATTAAATATTAATCAAGATAAACACGAACTATATATATAACTGGAGATTCGGTAAAAGGTTACGGTGGATAGTAAAAAAAATTTTATGAATCATAAATTATATGTTGCTCCTTCGGCCCTTGCTCTATAAAATTTAGAATAAATTCACCTGATGATAATTACTTTTTTACGAAGAGATTATTTTTAAGAATGGCGAGGCCATATTTAGACCGATTAGTTACATTTGTGCATAAATTAAATCGCAATGAAATTAATGACTCGTATATTTTTAAGCGCATTGGTCTGTTTGACTTTGCTGGTAGCATGCCAGGGCAAAAAAGGGGATGCTGCGGGCGGTACCGCTGAACATAAAGATACTACCGCAAGTGCCCCGGCTCCAATGGTTGCAGTGAATGCTGCCGGTAAAAAGACATTCGAAACCTATTGCATCCTGTGTCATGGCGCAGATGGCAAACTAGGTCTTAATGGCTCTAAGGACCTTACAATCTCTGTCATCTCCCTGGATGAAAGAATAACTCAGGTGACCAATGGTAAAGGTGTGATGACTCCATTCAAAGACATTCTTACAGAGGACGAAATCAAAGCTGTAGCAGAGTACACTGTATCTCTAAAAAAATAGAATGTCTGTTCAAACCTATCATGTCATAGGTTTATTGTCGGGTTCATCCCTGGATGGCACCGATCTTGCCTGGCTTAAATTTGAGGTTGATCTCGGAGATCCTAAAGTTTTAGTAGACTGGAGTATACTGGATGCTAAGACTATTCCTTATTCCAAGTCATGGGTTGACCGTTTACGAAATCTACCCGTTGCTTCTGCAAGGGATTTAGTAGTCGCGGATGCAGAACTTGGACATTATTACGGTGCATTGATCAGATCATTTATTCAAGGTGTTTCCTATGAAGCAAAACCCAACCTGATTTCCTCTCACGGCCATACTATATTTCATTTTCCACATCTTAAATCAACCACCCAGATTGGGGATGGAGCGGCTATCGTTAGCGAGACGGACATTGATACTGTAACACAATTAAGGAGTGTAGATGTTGCATTTGGAGCGCAGGGAGCCCCATTAGCTCCGCTAGGGGACCGGTATTTATTTCCAGGCTATACATATTATCTCAATCTTGGAGGAATTGCAAATATCACCACTGTGTTGGATGGAAAGTTGGTCGCATTTGATATCTGTACCTGCAACCAGATTTTTAATGGCTTAGCCAGATTGGTTGATAAAGAATATGATCATGATGGAGCAATTGCCGCTGCAGGTGAGGTTAATCCAATACTTTTAGATATCCTAAGTCAGGATCCATATCTTAATCTTCCATTTCCTAAATCGCTGGACAATACCTGGTCCCATGAAAACCAGGTAATCCCCTCCATCCAGTTTGATGATACGATCGAAAATAAAATGTGCACCGGGGTGGAATTTGTGGCCATCGAATTAGCCCGTGCCTGCACCTCATTGATTCCAATCAAAAATGAAACTAAAAAAACGATTTTCGTGACAGGAGGAGGTGCTTTCAATTCATACCTCATATCCCGGATGAAATATTATTGTCCTGACATTGAATTTATATTGCCATCAAAACAAATCATAGAATTTAAAGAAGTTAGTTTTATAGCACTTGCCGGTTTGTGGAGACTTTTAAATTTGCCCAATTTATTTGCGTCCGTCACCGGGGCACCGAAAGACACCGTGAATGGAGCATTGTATGTCTCCGGACCTCAATCCAGCTAATCAATGAACCAACATGTATTAGTAACTGGTGGAACTGGTTTTATCGGGTATTATATCGTAAAAAGTTTAGTTGAGACTGGATATAAGGTTACCGTTATGGCCAGGGCTGAAAACCCGGATAGCCCAATCAGGCAATTAAATGATCAGATTAATTTCGTCAAAGGAGATCTTACGGATCTGGATTCTCTTGAAGCGGCTTGTAATGGTCAGGACATTATAGTTCATGCTGCTGCGTTGATTTCATTTGATCCAGCTGAGCGAAAAAAAATATTTAAGAACAATATCGACGGGACCACTCACCTCGTCAATACAGCACTGAAATCATCGGTTAAAAAACTTATCTATATCAGTTCTATTGCTGCCATCAGTTCAAGCCCGGATGAACAGGATCATGATGAATCCATCCCCTGGGATCTTAAGTCCAATCATTCCAACTATGCATTGTCCAAACATGCGGCTGAAATGGAAGTCTGGCGGGGTTCAGCAGAAGGTCTTGAAGTAGGTATCTTAAATCCTTCTGTGGTTTTGGGAAGATGGGAAGATCATCATCACTCGATGCAACTGTTTAATATGATGCGGCGAGGTATTTTATTTTATCCTGAAGGAAGTACCGGATGGGTAGATGTCAGGGATGTGGCAAAAGCTGTGGTGGCTTTTATAGAAAGCGGGATCATCAATCAACAATTTATTATTAATGGTCATAATGAATCTTATCAGGACATCCTGCAAATGATAGCTACAGCGATTGGAAAGAAAGGCCCGCGATATTTGTTGCCCAGAAGTATTGCATTGACTGCAACGAGGTTGTATGCTTTATTGAATAAAATCGCATCTGGAAAAAGAGTTATACAAGCCTCCGTCATAAAATCATTGTATAAAGAAGTGACTTATAATAATGCTAAATCTATAAGTCAATTAGGTTTAGCCTATACTTCACTTCGGGATACTATTGAATGGGTAGTAAATAATAAAGCGGAGTAAACTGATTATAATATTTCTGCCCCTGAAGGGGAACCTCACTTTTTGATATCGCAGCTTAATTTAATACGGTAATCCGTGCTATAACCCTAGTAAACCTTTATTCTATTCCAGCACATTTTATTTCTCCCTTTAGGTAGGGGGTAAACCAATACATCAAACGTAAGAATGACTTAAAGTTGGTGTAAGTCCTGTCTCCGGAATGTTGGTTTTAGCAACGGCTTTTGAAGCTATATTATATAATGAACTCATCATACTATAACTGAATAAAGATTTCTTGTAATGTAATAACTTGCTTGCAAGGAACCTGTTTATTTTATTTTTTTAATAAGTAATTCAGAAAGATTATTTGTTTTCTCCAATGATCATTCCATACGCAGGAATCATAAAATGTTCCTGATCAGATCCTACTTTAAATTCAGTACCGGTCCAGTGGTCCAATACTAAATCACCCACTTTCAGAAAAACCTTTACGATATACCAACTGATATACAACGGAGAAGAACTAAAATTGAATAAACAAAATATTTTCTGATGAGCATCATATCGTAAAAAAGCAGAAAGATGAATGTCCTCATCCGGTAACCAGGTTATATTTTTATGATCTGAGAATGCAGGTAGTTTTTTTCTGATGGATGCTATTTTTTTTATTCCATTAAAAATCATGTATTCCACAGTTCCGGGATTGTTTCTTAAACTATTCTTATTCCAGTCTATGACAGGTCTATGCATCCATCGGTTATCATAGGATTTTGCCGGATCATCGAGATAGGAATAATCATTCGTGTACCCCACTTCATCACCATAAAACAACATGGGCAGACCTCCTATAAAAAAACTATGTGCCTGCATAAAAAGGATTTTATCGATGGATACCCGGATTGCATTTTCATTGTGCGTCTTGATTGCTTTTTCTAATCCGCATAATGAGGCAAGTGAACCGGAGATCCGTGCATCGTTGGTACGTGGATTGACAGAAAACAAATCACCTGAAGCAGGTGAACCGGCATATAAACCGGAAAAATAATCCTGTAAATACTTGCGATGATAAAAGGGTTCGAATCCTGCGTACCGAATATGATCATCAGAAAATCCCATTCCTATATCGTCATGACAGCGGGTGTACGATATCCACGATGTGCCTTCTGGTTTAGACAATAATTCCCGTTGGGCATGACGCATGACCCGGGTTTTACCAGTCGCCAATGCATCCCACTGTAAAGCCATAAGGGTAGCATTGTATGCAAAATCGCATTCATTAGCACTGAACCCGTCGCCAAAGTATTTCATGATTTCAGATGGTGCTACTATTGCTTCACCGAGGATAGCCATACCCGGCGCAGCCATTAATACGCATTGTTTGATCAATTTCAATAACGTATGAGCCTGAGGTAAATTTTGACAATTGGTCCCTTTTGTCTTCCAGATAAATGCAGGTGCATCAATGCGCAAAATATCAACTCCGAGATTAGCGTAAAACAGAATAGTATCCAGCATTTCTACAAATACACCGGGATTGGAAAAATTCAAATCCCATTGATATTGATGAAAAACGGTCATTACCCATTTTTTGCATGCTTCGTTATAGGTAAAATTACCCGGAGCATTTTCCGGAAAGATCTCAGGCATCATCGATTCAAACTGATCGGGTTCTGTTCGGTCATCATACATATAATAATAATCCTGATACTTTTTCTTTCCTTCTTGTGCTGATTCAGCCCAGGCATGATGATGAGAAGTGTGATTCAATACAATATCGAGCATCAGATGCATGCCCCTGGTGTTCATCTCATGAATTAATTCTTTTAAGTCTTCCATAGATCCAAATTTGGGATCTACTTTCCTGAAGTCGGATACAGCATATCCACCATCATTTTCCCCTGGAGGGCTTTGAAATAATGGCATTAAATGTAAGACATTGATTCCTGCCTCCTGCAGATAATCCAGCTTAGATACTAAACCCTCAATATTGCCGGCAAAGCGATCAACGTAAAGACTCATCCCGATCAATTCATTGGATAAAAACCAACCTTGTTCTTTAGCTTTTAAATGATCTTTTAATCGTAACCACACGGATCGTTGATCAGAGTTTTGTTTCACTGCTGTCTGGAGTGCATTAAAACAATCTGATGAATTTGAATGATCAGCGTATAGTGAATCATACAATTGTTTAATTAGATTAAGGGAATCAGTTTCGTTAGATCGCAAATCGATATTATTCATAGGTAGTAGAATCCGAAGTAAATATTCAATACTAATTTTGGAATTAAGGAACTTAGTTCTTTCATGATGGATAAGGACTAAAAAAATGAGCTAAGTTTCTGACTGATCTAATCTGTGACTGAACTGCAATGATAGTATTTTTTTGTTCAAGTACAAAATCACAACGGACCTGCTTCATGCGAGGAACGGTAATAATACATGAACTGAATAAATTCTTTTTACACTAACATTTTCATACCTTGGAGAAATGAATTTGGATCTGGATGAGCTCATCAAAGAGAATATAATAGATGATGCAATAGCGGCAAAAATCAGGAATTATTATGTCAGCAAAAAAAATCCTTCTGCAGCTTCCAGGTTGATTCAGGTAGTTTCGATCATAGGAGTTTGTTTGATCGGACTTGGTTTAATATTAATCATCGGATACAATTGGGATCAGATCCCTAAATGGTTGCGGATCACAATAGCCTTCATTCCACTTGCCGTAGCACAAGGTGCCGGAGCATATACATTAATACGGGGGAAGAGTAATGTATGGAGAGAATCTTCCGCATTGGCCGTGTTTTTTGGAATCGGTATTGCAATGACCCTGATTACTCAGATTTATTTCCTGGATATCGATATGAAGGAATTTTTGAAACTCTGGATTTTATTGAGTATCCCGTTGATCTATGTATTCGATTCTTCTGTAATATCCTTAGCTGTCTGGATATGTATTGGTTCGTTCCTAACTAAAATATCCTGGACAGATGAATACGGGAGAATACTGTGGCCGCTGATTATGATCATTTCAGCATCTATACCTTATGCAATGACACTCGTTCAACGTTTGAAGACACCGGGCTGGTCATGGCATCATTGGATAGTGCCGATTGTACTTGGCATGTTTTTATTTTCTTTGAATCCATATAGCTGTAATATGGTGACTATGATTTATCTACTGATCACCTGTATTGCGATGGATACTTTGAGATTGTATTTTATTCCGGAGGGAGGCATCCTGAATAATGGTTATAAAGTGATTTCATTTTTAGGGATTTGGATCATTGCATTTATGATGACGTTCGGGTTCTTTTGGAAAGAAGCAACGGATCATGGGATCAGTCAATGTTTTAAAGAACATGCCGCTCTTGGATTACCGGTTTTTTTTAGCATACTTCTTTTGTTTTTGGCGTGGCTCAAAATTTATAAAAAAGCCCATTCATCGCAAAGTGAAATCTGGTGGATAGGTTTTATCTTAATAATGATGATCATTTTCGGGGAAGGGATTGGAAG
>JBDTUE010000198.1:0-8141 GCA_040007895.1 Saprospiraceae bacterium
TCATATCCACCCTTCCTTCAATGCCTTTCCAATCAACTCCCCGGTATTCGTGAGGCCATATTTATGAATCATATTTTTTCGATGCGTGTCAACTGTCTGTTTGCTGATCAAAAGAATGCTGCTGATTTCTTTACTTAATTTTCCTTCGATTAAAAGAAGTAGTATTTGTTTTTCTCTTGGTGTCAATATTTCTTTATTGGCGATGTATATGTTTTTAGATCCAAAATCCAGATAGGAAGGTTCTCCATTCATGCCTATAAGTGACAATATCGGCCTGCCTTCTTTTTTCAAGTAGGTGATATCTGAAAATACCCCCAACGTCCTTAAAAGTTTACCCTGATCATCATGCTCTATCACTACTCCCTGGTATAATAACCGGGCATAATCACCATTTTTCTTTTTATATCTTAGATCATACCTTAATTTATACTGCATCAATTTGTCCCGGGACACTTTAAAATATATTTCTCTCGTCTTTACAGCAATAGTCAATAGCCAGGATTGATCATCCGGATGCACCTGGTCCATCATGTATTTGAGATCAAATGCTGATGGAAGATATCCTATGACGGATTCCACCTCATTACTTACATGATCACATAGAAGTGTTTTGTGATTGAGGACAAACCAAAATGAATCACCGGCAAGAAAAAAATTCCAAAGTTTTTTATACAAGTCTAATTCAAATTGCAAGGATGCCGGAGCAGAGGCATTGGACAGCCACTTAAACATTTTATTAAATTCATGATTGAAGACTTCTTTTTCCACGATGGGTTAATTTAACTATTATGAGTGTAACGAAATTAAAATAGGTGAAGCCAGTTTATTCCTTTTCTACCGATGTCTAAATCAAAATCGATAAACAGGTTTTTTACTTAAAGTTCTTTGACTCAAACGTTTCGAACAAAACCCGTCATCAAGATTACAGTTTTTGAAATGATCAAATACGATTTCAGTTTACCAACTACTCATTGAAATCTGTTAATTACTCAATGCTGATTGTTTTATTGTTTTTATCCCGACTGGTATTAGAAGTTAGGAAGAAAAAGATGTCTGCATTTAATATCCGGCAATAGAATGTATTTCTACTGATCGGCTACCTATAAATGGGTACTCTTTAGACGGTTTTTTTGCAAGACATATTTTTATCCCTTTACACTAATGATTGTACGTATAAATGTCTTTCTCTCGAATTTCCCATAACCCTTTAAATAATATTCACTATGAAAACGTTTATTCACTTAATCACTGGAATATGCATTTGCAGCTTATTAATTATAGGATGCACTCCAGATCCAATTACTCCCAATTACAGACCAACACTCTGTACTACTTGCAAGGCCCAGTCACCTCCACCTCTTTATGATTTGTCAGTGGGAACCTATTCTCCATACAAAGGTTTTACTGTATTTACGGCGACGTTGGACGGGGACTTTCCTTATCCTGCAGTATTGAATTGGTATAGAAATTTTAAACACTACAGAAGATTATATAAATCAGACACGCTCACTCCTATATTGGGAAATCGAAGTTTTTATTATTGTTCATGGCCCGATCCAGATATAGAATTTTATATCGATTGCGAAGCCATTCTATCCAATGGTGAGACGATTACAAAGTCAATCTATCAATAAAAAGATTTTGATGGAATAGTAGGGTAAAATGGTTTATCTGAAAATTTAAATCAAGGACTGACTTAGATGATTCGGAAAAAACTGTACTAGTAATAATGGACACTCATTAAACAAGGTTTTTGACTAATGCTTTACATTAATCATGATAACTAAAGATAACTCGTTAGAATTTTTAAAAACCCTTAAACACTTTTAAAAAAATCATTATGAAAACATTTATTTATTTTATTTCAGGAATTACACTCTCTTTCTTTTTGTTAAACGGCTGTTCCAAGTCCCCTGGACCGGAAAGTCCTGTTACGAATATAACACCCGACCCACCACCCCCTACTTTTGATCTAATGATTGAAAAGAAGTCTCCGTACAACGGACTAATCCTGTATACAGCAACTTTAGATGGAAATTTTTCCTATCCCGTAGTTGTCAATTGGTATGGCAAATATCCTTATTACAGGAATCTGAATAAAACAGATACAATCACGTCGTCGGCCTGGAATAAAAGTTATTATCTATTTACCGGGTATCGTTCTTTGCCGATTGAATGCGAAGTCATCATGACAGATAGACCTGCGATTTCAAAGTCAATCAATTTTTAAAATGGTATTGAAATAAATTAAGCTAATAAACCATCATCCTGTGATTCATAGCAGACATGAATCAATACTATTATGTGAAAAGGACCGGTGAAATCTGGGAATTCTTGTTCCAATTTTTCTCCAATTACTCTTTGAGAACTGTAGAATACTCAATTGCCTGAAAATCCTGAGACAAATCACTCTCCCAAAACAGTTATTAATGAAAGCTTCTCGTTATTTGATCTTCTAAAATATCTTTTGTGTGAAAACAGTATCAAACAGGCTTAAAAGACACTCCATCCTCCTTCTTTTAATGGGCATGACATTTATGATGCTTACGAATTGTGCTAAAGAAGGTGATGATAAAAGTTGTGATAACTGTGATGTTCGACCGCTATATCAATTAGTAGTTGATTTTCCTCCCGTGCAGACTCCCGGATGTCTTACACTTATGAAGGCTACCGTTTTAGGAGAGATTGCCTATCCTATTACGATTTCATGGTATGCGAGCAAGGATCTGTATCCACAGAGTTTACAACAAATAGATACACTGACTTCAGGCAATAAGGCGTGGTTCAGTTTCATGTTTCCGTCTTTATATAAAGCCAGTGCATACAACAAAGGACCATATAACATCCGGTGTGTCGCCAATAAAATAATGTCTGCAAATGTGGAAATGCTCATTGAAAAAACAGTAAGTATTAAGACTGCTCAATAAACTAATTAAATAATTTTGAATTTTATGAACGATACTCAACACAATATATTGACAATCGCCAATTCCGGTTGTAAAATCAATGAAATTTCAATCGATGAATTATTACAATATTATTACAGTACTAATTTTATTTATGAAGCAAAATCCAAAAGGATTGCACCTTTCGTTCCGCTAATTAAGGAACATTGGAAAAAGGCTATGGAAGCCGGTGAACAAATAATAAAAATTATAACGTATAACAGTGAAGACCATCATTTTGCTTCTGCTATGCTATGGCGATACACTAATACTACCTGGATTGGCCAGCATTTAATTTCAACCGGATCGAGGATATCGCATATACCCATGTTGTCAATACATGGAAGTTTGATTTCTGACCCATCATTATACAGAATTAATCATTCGTTTATCTGGTACCGACCGGAT
Source organism: Saprospiraceae bacterium (assembly GCA_040007895.1). GTDB lineage: Bacteria > Bacteroidota > Bacteroidia > Chitinophagales > Saprospiraceae > JADJLQ01. The sequence goes on from JBDTUE010000198.1 coordinate 3,354, forward strand.
AACAAACTTCCTAATTTATTTTTTGGAGGTTCACACGACGTACTGGGTAATGATCATTCATCATTAACCAGTTGGAATTATTATGAATGTAATCGCATTAATCCTTACCATTCTAGAGATATCCATGTGCAAAAGGGAACGTCATCTAATTATTTTTCTTTTGAGTCTTTTGTGAGAGAAAATATGGATGCCACCTGGCTTGACAGTGAAGAATTTAATTCTGAGGATTTAGAATTGGAAAGTTTGAATTCGATTTATAAAGAAGTAGGGTTGGAGAGAACAAGAACAATATATATGGCTTTTCAAAATAAGGAAGACCTACCCTCTGCCGTGGCTATTTGTAATAGGGCTCCTCTTGGTATGAATTTGAGTTTTTTGGAAAACAGGGTTGTTTTATTATTTAGAAAACAAATAGACAGGAACGACGTGGTGGATTTAATTCGTGCTCTACTCCCGCAGATTGCAAAACAATATAACAATCTGACCTTAAACTATATTCCACTTCTGATATCAGAAGAAAATAGTGCAATCGTGGAAGAGGTATTCCATTTTCCGTTGATTAAAAAATATAATCAAAGTATTTGCAGTAAGGAGGTTTACCCGGAATGGTATAAGTATGTAAATGACCTGGCCGGTAAATATGCGGCCGCACACCCCAAACCTGCAAGTATACATTATTAAAAGACTATCAATTAATGAATCAAAAGAAGGTAAATCATTCTTAAAAACAAATTACAGATTAATAAAACCAAGTCCTATGATACAAGAAAAAGAACATAAGTACATTATGGAAGATGCACGCGAAGCTGATCGCCTTGCTTCCAAAGTTGATTCAGAAGATTTTATACAAAAATATCTGGCACATCATATTCACCATGGTTGCAGTCAAGTTTTAGATATTGGATGCGGACCAGGAGTCATAGCTTCAAAACTGGGCGGCATGTATCCCCATCTGGAAGTGAGTGGAATAGATATAAGTCCTGTCCGAGTAACCCAGGCACATGAGCGTCCGATACCGTCCAATGTCCATATCATTCAGGCAAGTGCATTGGACATTCCTTTTGCAGATGAGTCCTTTGATTTAGTGTATTGCCGGTTTTTATTGGAATATTTAAAAGAAAAGCAAAAAGCGCTCAATGAAATGTATAGAGTCTGCAAGCCGGGTGGTATCGTGATTTTGCAGGATTTAGATGGACAGTTAGTTTCAAACTATCCTGAAGCACCTTTTAATGCAGATCTTCAAAAAGTAATCCAATTCCTGGCAAATACAGGGTTTGATCCATATGTCGGAAGGAAATTATATAGCCTAACGTTTACAGCCGGATTTAATATTGAAGAAGTAAAAGTGGAACCCTATCATTTAATGGCGGGAACAGTCAATCAAACTGTCTATGACTTATGGAGCCTTAAATTGGATATTGCTCTACCCCAGATTTCCAAAGCATTAGGAGGTGATGAGAAAGCTGTTGATTTCAAAAATCAATATTTGAGCTATTTACAGGATGAAAAAACATTTAGCTATTCGACTTTATTTACGGTAGTCGGTTATAAAAAAGAATAACTAAACGTATAAGTTAAAAAATTCTTCTCGACCAGCAGGATAGCCGACCATGTTCCAGATTCATCCAAATACTCTTTAAAGGCCATGATATACCCAATGGACTGCTATTCATGAGATAAAATGACTTATATTTATTATTAGTAAAAGCTTTTCAATAGTTGTTCTTTTAAAATATCCTTTTATATGAAAACATTACTAGGCAATCTCAAAGGAAACTCCTCCTTCCTCTTAACAATGGGTATAGCACTTCTGATCCTTACGAATTGCTCTAAACAAAATTCCAATATGAACTGCAATCAATGTGGTGCTCAGGAGCCATATCAATTAATAGTGGATTTTCCTGCAGTCCAGACCCCCGGATATCTTACCCTTATGAAGGCCACCATTTTAGGTGATATTACTTATCCTATTTCGATCTCCTGGTATGCCAGTAAAGACCTGTTTCCTCAAAGTTTACAACAAATAGATACCCTGACTTCGGGCAATAAAGCCTGGTTTAGTTTTATGTTTCCAGCCATTTATAACGCCAGTACCTATAACAAAGGCCCCTATAATATCCGGTGTGTCGTCAGTAAAATTAATCCGCTGGATATGATGACGATAATAGAAAAAACCGTAAATATTAAAACGGCTCAATAAAACAGAATCAATTTTTACAATTCAGATTCTTCCGGTACATCGATTTATTTACATTACGCGATTCCATGATTTTGATGTGATCTTACCAACATAAGCCACCTGTTTCAAAAATCATTCCTTAATGCTTTACAGGATAAAATAAATTTTAACAACTGAATTTTATTTAAAGGAGTCGGATGTAATCATTAACATCATCGGAAGATCTAAAAGGATACCATAAACCAGCAGGTTACTCGATCATATCCTCCAAATGCTCATGGGTAAAAATTATCCTTTAAAAATCCATTAAACTTATCCGGGTAAACCATTTTGATACATTTAAACTATTTAGTATGGTCATTCATGCTTTTTGAATACCATTTGAAACCAAATTAAAATCCTTTCTAAGTGGTATCCTACACCAGGTATTGACACAGAACTAGACGCAAAGTATTGAGGTATGAACGCATATTGGAATTTGCTTAAAAGGGCACTGTTTTTCGATTTAATCCGGTAGGTATTGCAGATACTGAAATCAATACTTATCTTCAAAAGGAAGAAGCTTAAGAAATTATTTTAACAACTAAGTTTGTTTAAAGGAATTGCAGTAAATATTTTCATATTCAGCAATCTTATCAATGGAATACTAAATTGAAACAAAATCCATAACCCACCGGGGAAGGAACCAGCCACGGTCTTTCTATGACATATGATATAATTACAAAAAAGCCTTGAGGTAAACTTAAAATAAAATCAAATAAAAGGGTGGGAACCGACTTTGAAATTATTCTACCAATGAGTTCATAAAAACACATACCTAATTTCTTCAATAATAACTGAGTAACCAATGGCAAAGATTTTAATAGTAGATGATGAAGAAGATCAGGAAGAACTTATCCTTCAGCGCTTTTCAAGGAAACCATTTCTCAAAGACTACGAATTTGTGTTCGCCAACAATGGTCTTAATGGATTACAATTGGTAAAAAAACATTCTGATATCGAAATTGCTTTGTTGGATATCAATATGCCTGAAATGGATGGCCTTACCTTACTCGAAAAAATTAAGGAAATCAATCCAATCATCCAGGTAGTGATTTTATCTGCTTATGGTGATATGTCCAACATTCGTACCGCGATGAACCGGGGAGCATATGATTTTTTAAATAAGCCTATTGAATTTAATGATCTTGAAGCGACGATTAAGAAAACAATCGCTGAAGTATTTCGATTAAAAGAGAATGCAAGGATTCTGCATGAAAACCTGCATCTCAAGCAAAAGGCCTCCGAACTTGAAATGAGGGCATTGCGTGCGCAGATGAATCCGCACTTCATTTTTAATTCTTTAAATTCAATAAACAATTTTATTCTCCAAAATGATAAAAACAAAGCTTCCGAATATTTAATAAAATTTTCTAAACTCATCCGCCTTATCCTTGAAAACTCTGCTCAACCGTTAATCACACTCGCCCAGGAATTGGATGCATTAAAACTTTATATTGATCTGGAGAGTTTGAGATTTAATCACCGGTTTGAATATCATGTAACGTTGTCTGATGAATTGGATTCGGCTTCTATCAAAGTTCCTCCGCTGATATTACAGCCTTTTATTGAAAATGCCATTCACCATGGCCTGATGTCCAAACCCGGTACCGGACAGATCCTTTTGAGTATTGAAGATGACGGGAATAAATTAAAAATTAAAATTGAAGACAACGGCATTGGCAGGAAGCAAGCGCTCTCTAATAAAAAATCTTCTACCTTGAAGCATAAATCAATGGGAATGGCAATGACGAATGAACGGATTACACTGATTAGTTCGATGGATTCAACAGCAAATATTCTGATTAATGACCTTGTCGATTCACAGGGTCTTGCCACAGGTACTGAAATAACTATTTTTATACCATTGATAGTATGATCCGGACTGTACTTATAGATGATGAGCTAGACAGTCTCTCTGCATTAAAATTGATATTGACGGAGCATTGTCCTGAAGTATTGATTCTGGATACTTGTTCGTCTCCATCCTCGGGGATTTCTGCTATCCTTGAGCATAATCCTGATCTTGTATTTCTCGATATAGAAATGCCGTTGATTAGTGGTTTTGATTTATTAGAAAAAGTGAAAAATTTTTCACTTTCCGTCATTTTTACTACGGCCTATCATCATTACGCTATTAAAGCCATCCGGTATAGTGCATTGGATTACCTGGTCAAACCCATTGATCCCAAAGATCTGGTGGCTTCCGTGGAGCGCTATAAGATTCAAAAATTCAAATCGAATAATGTTGAGCAATTTCAGTTTTTACTGGATAAGATTTCTCAAAAAGAACACACCCTCAAGAAACTGGCTATTCCCAATATGGAAGGCTTCAAACTAATAGATATCGATGACATCATTTCCTGCGAAGCCGATGATAATTACACCCATATTCATCTGAAAAACAAAACTAAACTGACGGCCAGCCGCACCCTGAAGGATATTCAACATCTTCTCAGTGATTATGATTTCTTTATTCGTATTCATCATTCTTACCTGATCAATCTGAAAGAAGTCAATCAATATATAAAAGGAGAAGGAGGTCATGTGATTATGAATGATGGATCTCA
>JBDTUE010000199.1:0-8139 GCA_040007895.1 Saprospiraceae bacterium
GTGCAGACAGATATTAATAATACCTCGGCAAGTTTTGAATTCCTTCAAGCCTGTGACAAAGCCGGGATAAAAGGCTTGCTCGGCATCGAATACCGGGATACAGACCACCGGTATCTCTATACGGGAATAGCAAAAAACCGGGAAGGTTGGAAAGAATTGTGCGGCCTTCTTACCAATAGTTCGCTGAAGGGTGAACCATTGCCCGCGATAGCCCCTCCTCTATTAAATAGTTTTATCATCTACAGATCATTAGTAAAACCATTGGCTGATTATGCACCACATGAATATTATGGGGTGACGCCGGCAGAGATCGGTGGTTTATTTTCATCCGCTCTGAGGCAACGGGCTGACCGACTGATCGCTTTCCCTTCTGTAGTGCATCGCAACCCGGAAGGATTTAAAGTGCACAAACTCATGCGTTGCATCGATCTCAATATCGTTCATTCGCGGTTGGGTCCATCCGATCTCGCAGCGGAAAGTGAATGTTTAATGTCTGCCGATGCGCTTCGTACCCTATACGACCGGTATCCCGAACTCATCCATCGCAGTGAAGCACTCATAGATCAATGTGAAATCAAACTCGAAAGTGGTACCGAAATCAATCGCCGCACCTTCACCGGTAGCCCGGGTGGAGATTACGAGCTGCTTACCAAACTCGCACGTGAAGGTAGCCGTCGTCGTTATACCGCCAGTCACCGGCAGGCAATCGATCGCACAGAAAAGGAATTGCAGGTGATTTTTAAACTCGGTTTTGCTCCGTACTTCCTGATCACCTGGGATATCGTCCGGTATGCCCGCAGCGCGGGTTATCATCATGTGGGCAGAGGTAGTGGCGCTAATAGTATCGTGGCCTACAATCTCGGCATCACAGATGTAGATCCATTGGAACTGGATTTGTACTTCGAGCGGTTTATCAATCCTCACCGATCGTCCCCCCCGGATTTTGATATCGACTTCTCGTGGAGTGAACGCGATGATGTGACTGATTTTATTTTCAAACGCTATGGTTATGAGTACACTGCTTTGCTTGCCACCTACAATACGTTTAAAGGAAGATCGATCATCCGTGAACTTGGCAAAGTATTTGGATTACCCAAAAACGATATTGATATCATAGTCGACGAACCCCTCGCATCGGATAAACACCATCCCTGGGCAAAACATATTTTCCGCTATGGCAAACTCATTGAAAACTTTCCAAATTATCTATCTATTCATGCCGGAGGTATCCTCATCAGTGAAAAACCACTTAACTATCATACGGCCCTGCAGATGATGCCCAAGGGATTTGCCATCACCCACTTTGACATGTATGGTGCTGAAGACCTTGGTTTTCATAAATACGATGTACTGAGTCAGCGCGGCCTCGGTCATATCAAAGATGCTGTCGATATCGTCAAACGCAACAAACGGCAATCTCTCGATGTACACGATGTAGTCAAGATTAAAGAAGATCCCAATGTGCGGGCACAGCTACGCTCCGGTCATTGTATAGGATGTTTTTATATCGAGTCACCGGCAATGCGCGGATTACTGCATAAACTTCGCTGTGATGATTATGTACACCTGGTAGCAGCCAGTTCGATCATCCGGCCGGGTGTGGCGCAGAGTGGTATGATGCGCGAATACATTGACCGTTTTCATCACCCGGAAAAAATTCAATACCTGCATCCTGTCTTCGAAAAAAATCTCAAAGAAACCTATGGCGTGATGGTGTACCAGGAAGATGTGATGAAGATCGTACATCATTTTGCAGGGCTTGACCTCGATGAAAGTGATGTGTTGCGACGCATCATGACCGGCAAAAAAAAATCATCGGATACCTTCCGTCGATTGCAGGAAAAATATTTTGTCAATTGCAAAGCAAGGGGATATTCGGATGCCCTCACCCAGGAAGTATGGCGGCAAATCGAAAGTTTTAGCGGTTATTCATTTTGCAAAGCACACTCAGCGAGTTTTGCGGTGGAGTCTTTTCAGAGCTTGTTTTTAAAGACCTATTATCCACGGGAGTTTATGGTGGCGGTCATTAATAATTTTGGTGGATTTTATAATACGGAGCTGTATGTACACGAAGCGCGCATGTGCGGCGCGATCATTCATGCGCCCTGTGTCAATCATAGTACCTACCTCACGACGATCTATGGTGACGATGTATTTATTGGCATGGTCCATGTCCAGAGCCTTGAGCAAAATGTAGCGGTCCGCATCGTAGAAGAAAGACTTGCTCATGGTGAATTCCGGAGCCTTGAAGATTTTGTCCAGCGTATCGATATCAGCAAAGAACAACTCGAGATCCTGATCCGCATCAATGCTTTCCGCTTCACGCGATTGAATAAATACGAATTGATGTGGGAAAAAAATATGGTACACAATCCGCAAGTGAAGTATGCACAAAATGGAAATTTTTTTCCCGATGTTTCGGATCAGTACAAACTACCGGAATTAGAAGAAGGCAGACATGAACAGGCGTTTGATGAAATCGAATTGCTGGGCTTTCCGCTGTGCTCACCCTTTGATCTTTTAGATAAACCGTGGTTAGATGAATATCTGTCCGGTATTACAGCCACAGCTATGCCTTCGCATCACCGGAAGACGGTGACCATGTATGGCTATTATGTGACCCGAAAATGGGTGAGTACTAAAAACAATAAGCTCATGAGTTTCGGCACCTGGGTAGATTGCGAAGGGCGTTTTTTTGATACGACCCATTTTCCACCATCTTTAGAAGCTTATCCGTTTAAAGGCAAAGGAGTATATAAAATCAAGGGGAAAGTGGTGGATGATTTTGGGTTTAAGAGTTTGGAGGCGATGGAGATGGAGCGGTTACCGTATAGGAAGGATGAGAGGTATTGAAAAATGAATGACGAATTACGAGTGACGATTGACGATTTATGATTGACGATTTGACGATTGACGATTGACGATTTGCCCCGAAATCCGAAATCGAATATCCTAAATAGCTTCACTATTACACATGCACCAACCTGGTCTCATACGTCTCCGGTTTTACTCTTTCATTTAATTTATTCTTAGGGGGTAAAAATTGCCAGGGAGTGACTTGATTCCTCCAATCAAATTCAATTTCACCTAAATAACGCTTTCGAAAATCAACAGGAGTTACTCTACGGTATTTTTTAAATAACCGATTAAAATTGGAAATATTATTAAATCCGGATTTAAAACATATCTGTCCAATCGTTTCTTCCGTATCCAGCAATAGTTTGCACGCATGACCAATCCTGATGTCCAATAAAAACTGAGTAAAACTCCGGAACGCATATTTTTGAAAAAAATGACTGAACGCTGAATCGCTCATATTGAGTAAAGTCGATAATTCTTTGATTTTCAAATCGTGTTTTTCAAAATTTTTTAAGATGTAACTATAAGCCATTTGCACCCGATGGCTATGGGTACTAAGTACTTTAGTTGAAAACCCCTCACTGGACAAATACGAGGTTTCTGATGAACGTGATAATACATTAAGCAGTTGTAAAAACTCCAATACATTCCCAAAACCTTTGTCTTCGGTGAGTTTAATCATGAGTTGAATAGCTTCTTTTAAAGTCTCTCCATAAAACTTTATTCCTTCGCTGGAATCCTGGAGGAGTTTGCGGATTGGATTGAATTGTTCTTTTTGAAAAAATTGACCGCTGATCAATCCCATTGCAAATTGAATCGTGATCACCCGGTATGGTTGGCCATTTTCTTGTAAATGTTTATCTCCATCCCATTTATGATAAAGATAAGGTCCCAATAAAACCAGATCAAAATCGGTATATCGTTCGGTTGAATCACCTACGATCCGGGTACCACACATACCCATCACGAGATTGAGTTCATATTCCGGGTGATTATGTATAGGATAGTCAAAACCATTATTGCAGGAGTCCAATACCACGAATACGTCGGGCGTTTTAAGTGGGGTGACTTCCTGGTAAATATTCAAATCAGGTTTATTAATGCGGTGTTTGAAAGCAATTTAATTTATTAAAATCATGTTTTTCACAATAGTACCATACAATCGACTAATAGTATCAACATTGACTTATCAAAGATAAGATCTTTAGGGGTAACAATAGAAACACTATTGACATGAGGTTAACTTTACTTAATATCCGCAGGCGGATTTATTCTACTAATTCGATTTTACAGGTTTTATTACTGTTTGTTTTGCTGATCCAAGGCTCTTCAGCATTTGCCCAAAAACATGCAGTATCCGGCATCGTGATATCCAATGAAGATCAGCTGCCCGTCATTGGAGCCAGTATCCTGGAAAAAGGCAAACAAAACGGAACCATTACCGATGCATCGGGCAAGTTTAATCTGATGGTTGATTCAGACACTGCCGTATTGGTTTTTTCTTATATAGGCTTAGGTACCATTGAGTTGCCCATTCAGGGTCAATCCAATCTTAATGTGACCATGTCTACTAATAATGCATTGTTGCAAGATGTAGTCATTACTGGTTACAAAAAAGAAATCAGGGCCGATGTATCCACAGCGATCACATCCATCAAGTCAAAAGATATCGAAAAATTAGTAGTAGCCGGTGTCGAACAGGCTTTGCAGGGCCAGGCACCCGGAGTCATGGTTACACAAGTCACAGGAGCACCGGGTGATGATATAGCCGTGCGTATCCGTGGATCCGGAACACTTGGCAATAACAATCCTTTATTTATTATAGATGGTGTACCTACTACTGGAAACATCAATATGTTTTCTATTGCAGATATTGAATCCATCGAAATTTTAAAAGATGGAGCTGCGGCTGCAATATATGGTGCCCGGGCAGCCAATGGAGTAGTGGTGATTACTTCAAAACGAGGTAAATCAGGTAAACCCAGATTTAGTTTTGATTCATACATCGGCATTCAAAGACCTGTCAATCTGCCCACTTTATTGAATGCTAAAGACTATCTAACCATTCGCAATGAAGCCATTACGAATGCCAATTCCCTAAGAGATCCGGTAAGACAACTAAAAACCTATGATGTTTCTATATTGGATACTTTACCGGATAATGATTGGTTGAGTAAAGTATTTCAGAGCGCCCCTATTCAGCATTATTCATTAACAGGAATGGGAGGAAGTGAAAATGGAAATTTTTATCTATCTGCAGAATATCAAACTCAGGATGGAATATTTAAAGGCCAGGGATTTGACAAATATCAATTGCGCTTCAATGGCGACGTAGGATCCAAACGATTTAAAATAGGAAACAATTTTTCTTTCTCACATACTGACCGCAAACTCATCGGCTCTTCCGGTGATGGATTTGGTGCCGGCAATGAAGCCAGTGGTATTCGTTATGCGTTGATTGCGGCCCCCATATTTCCTGAACGCTACCGCGATGGGCGATATATCAATGTCACTTCGGAATTAGGAGAACCTACTCTATTTGGTGATGGCAATGCTAATCCGCTCGTATTTATTGAAAATACAGATTGGACGATTAAACGATATAGGGTATTTGGAAATGTATTTGCGGAATTGACTCCAATTGATGGTTTAAAATTGCGTACCAGTCTTGGCGGAGATTTTTTATTCGAACGGGAAAAATTATTCAAACAAAGATTGTCTGAGGCGATATACAATCCTACATCTCTCAATGAAGGAAGAGTATTCAATCAAACCCTGATCTGGAATAATACCGCAGACTTTACTAAAACTATAGGCAAACATCGCATCTCCGCTTTATTAGGTATGGAAGCGATTCAAAATCATACCGATTACCTAGGTGCTTCCGCTAATAATTTCAGAAGGACAGATCCTTTATTCCGCTATATCAATACGAGTTTACCGGTAGACATAGGCAATGTAGGAGCATCCGGAGTAGCAACGGAATGGGCTTTAATGTCCTACTTCGCTCAAGGTGGCTATTCTTATGGTAGCCGGTATGTATTGAGTGCTTCCGTCAGAAGAGATGGTTCATCCCGCTTCGGTCCCAATAATCGATGGGGAACTTTCCCTTCGGTATCTGCAGCCTGGAATATAGCCAATGAATCATTTTTAAAAAATGTCCGTAATATTTCCAGTTTAAAATTAAGAGCCAGTTGGGGAAAGTTGGGAAATCAGGAGATTGGAATTTATCCTTTTAGTTCTTTAGTAGAAACCGGCCAACGGGTTTATTCTTTCGGAGATAAACTGGTGACCGGAGCAAGTATCCTGGAAACCGGTAATAGTAATGTGAAATGGGAAACGACTACTCAAACCAATTTAGGTTTGGATCTCAGTTTATGGAAAGATAAATTATCGATAGTCACTGATATATATAAAAAAAGAACGGATGATATCCTGGTACGTGTACCTATTCCTCAAGCGGGTGGATCACAACGACCTCCCTATGTCAATGCCGGTTCTGTTGAAAATAAGGGTATTGAACTTGGCTTGATCTATAAAAATAAAATCAGCGATATCCGTTATACGATCGGGGCTAATATTGCTTTTCTTAAAAATGAAGTCATATCGATAGCAGATAGCGAACCTATTTTCGGTGGATTCGGATTATCAGATGGTCCACTTACCAGGACAGAAGCAGGTTATCCAATTGGTTCATTTTATCTATGGAAGATGTTGGGTATATTCCAAACTCAAGCCGAGATAGATGCAAGTCCATTTCAAACCGTGGATACACGACCAGGTGATGTAAAGTTTGCTGATGAAAATGGAGACAATAAAATCGATGATAAAGACAGAATACATACCGGTAGTCCTTTTCCGGATTTGACTTTTGGTATTAATGCCAACGTAAGCTGGAAAAATTTTGATCTTTCTGTACTCGCACAAGGCATACAAGGCAATGATGTATATTTTTTATACGGCAATTTTGCCTATGAAACACAATCCCGTGGATTTAATTCGTATAAAGAAATCCTGAATCGTTGGACACCATCCAACACTCAAACTAATATCCCTAAAGTTAGTCTCGATGATCGCAATGGCAATCGACGCGCTTCTACCCGTTGGTTGCAAGATGGTTCTTATATCCGCATAAGGAATATCTCATTGTCTTATAATCTAACCAATGCATTAAAGAATTATAAAGTCGGAGGATGCAGTGTATATGCAACGGTTCAAAATGCATTCACATTTACCAAGTATACGGGACTCGATCCGGAGATTCAGGCCAATTCAAATGATACGCGGGGTTCAGGATTATCTTCTGACCTGGCAGTTGGAATTGATTGGGGTACTGTGCCGGCACCAAGGACAATGATCATCGGTTTGAAACTTGATTTTTAATTAACATAGAACCATGAAAAACAATATAAACTATCTGGCTCTTGTTGTCATCCTGCTCTTTACCTCCTGTAACTCCATATTAGATAAAGATCCGATAGGTACATTAGATGCGGGTTCATTTTTTCAAACGGAAGCTGACGCCATTCAAGCTATCAATGCTGCATATAAACCGCTGACTTTTAGCAATAGTAATAATAACTTTTATTGGGCCTTTGGTGTACTGGCCAGTGATGAAGCTATTACAGGCGGAGATGGTTCGAGAGCGGGCCTGGTAGAAATCGACGCATTGATTCATACACCTCGTACAGAAGAAATAAATAGTTTTTGGAAATTGGAATATAGTGGAATCACTCAATGCAACCTGGTATTGGATAAGATTCAGGACATCAATTTTAATCCAACAGTTCAAAACAGAATCATTGGGGAAGCTTTATTCCTCCGATCATATTATTATTTTTTACTCACTCAGGTTTTTGGTGATGTTCCTTTGTTAACCGCAATCGTTTCACCTGATAAATTAAAAATACCACGCACTGCTAAAGCAACTATTTATGATCAAATCATTGCTGACTGCGATAAGGCAGCGTTGTTTTTACCTGACAAGTATGCAGCTTCAGAAGTAGGAAGAGCAACTAAAGGTGCAGCATTAGCTTTAGCTGCAAAAACTTCTTTGTATCAAAAAAATTGGGATAAAACGCTGGAATATATTGCAAAAATAAAAGCGCTGAATGTTTATTCATTAGTACCCAACTTTGAAAATAATTTTAAAGAGAATACACAAAACAATTCCGAATCGGTTTGGGAAATTCAACATACCAATCTTGAACTCGGTGTCGGCAATTCTTTAAATCAATGGTGGGCTTCAAAAAAAATAACAGGTGGTTATGGTTTTGCAGA
>JBDTUE010000200.1:0-8066 GCA_040007895.1 Saprospiraceae bacterium
AGTTCTGGTTGTCAGTACCGGATGGGTTTATTCATAGGGTAGATTTTAAAAATCACCCTTCTTTTATGTCGAAATTCAACCTGAGATGTAAATGTAAACCCAACTTTTAAGGCAACATAAGCAATTATGTTGCCTTTTTATTTCCTGGCTTTGGAGGCTCCGGATACGTTTTTTACCAGGTTATTTTTCAATAAGACAAGGCTATGACTGACCAGCTCATCTCTACTGCCCTCTACTAAAAAAGTATTTAATAAAAACGATCCTAAAAGTATATCCTGATCCCCATCTGAATCAAAATCCCCGGTGATCATCCTCATCCATTTGCCTTGGCGCGATCCTTTAAAAGTTTTAGCAATAAACTTTCCTTCCTTTTGTTCAAAATATTTAAAGGGTGCATAATTGTTTTCCTTATCCCCCGGGAAATAAGAAGTAGCCACAAAGTCCATATCTCCGTCCTGATCAAAATCCAATGTTTTACACTGCAAAACTCCTGGATATGGAATAAATAAGGTGGAATCAAAGTTCAAATTCCCCTTATTGAGATACACCGTGATCCCGTGATATGGTTTGATGATTTGAGAATAATCTGCATTGTCCCCGTTTGAAACTATAATGTCCGGTTTTCCATCATAATTAAAATCATTAATATCTATATCGCAAACGCCATGAACCGGCGGAAATCTTAACACTTTATACTCCTTGTCAATTCCTTTTTCATTCATTTTATAGACGGAGATATGCTCATCGCCCTGAGCCATAAGTACCACAAGATCCTTAATCCCATCATCATCCATATCAGAGACCATTGATTTTACGGCGCCTGGCATTCCTTTTAGTAAATGCTTGACGGTGTCAAAACCCATGTTCTGGCCCTGAAACCAGGTCAAAGCCCCACTCTCAAACCCAAATTCGCAAATGACGACATCGTTGATCTGATCCCCATTCATATCTGTAAAGGTCATTGACACAGGTCTGTGCAATTTAGAAATCAACTTTGCTGGAACTCCTGATTTTATTTCAAAAAGGGATCCAACTTTATACTCTGATGGATACATTTTGCCAATAGAAAGTAAATAATCCTTTCCTCCGGTCACCACAAAATCAACAGGGGTAGTATGGAGATTAATCGAGTCCTTCCTGTTCCATCCTTGGTCATAAGTAAACAAATTGCCAGGCTCCATACCAATATGAAAAAGCTTAGCAATTGAATCATAAACTAATAAGGTAACAGCCGGTATCTGTACCAGATTTCCTTTAGTCACTACGTCAAACTCTTTTAATGACTCATTCTGATCTTTTTGTACCAGAAAGGAATCTGGTGCGTGATTCAGAATATAGGAAGTTATTTTAGCCCAATCGTTTTGAGATATCAGTGGATGTCCGGGATAAACATTAGTCTCAATGATTAAATTCTGTTCCATCATGTCAAAAGCTTCAATGGGGGTATATCCTATGGTTGGAATACCGAGTCTGAAGCCCATATTGGGTAGGACTTTTTTCTCCCAGGCAGCTTTAGTTAAAAGTCCTGGGTCTGGAAATAAATGGCAGGTTGAACACCACTGTTTGGTCACAGTCAGTGAATCCCCTACCGTATCCTTCAAGACCAAAGAAGAAGAATCGGTTACTCTTTTACAGGAAAAAACTGCTAAAAAAAGAACAAAAACAAATAAATAGCTGCGGAACACTACTGTAAAAATTAAGGGGAAGAAAGTAGCTTCGAAGGGAATCGAACCCCTACCACCTGATCCGAATTCAGGTATTCTATCCATTGAACTACGAAGCCGCTTATGGAAAGTGCAAATTTAAACATATTACTGATACTTATGTTTTGCTTTTAATATTTGGTTGACTTCAAAAGCATCTTTTAAAACAATGAAACCGTATAAACTATCCTTTCCAATAACAGATAATAGGCTGCGTAGAAGATTACTTAAAATATCTAAATTCGTCATAAAATCAATATGCTTATCTGAATACAAAATGAAATAAATGCATTCAATTCATTTGATTTGTAGATCCAACTATGATAGACCTTAGTATACAATTTTCAACAGACAAGAATAATTTACAGAGAATCCTGGATCTTCAACGGATAAATCTTAGATCCAACCTGGCTCCGGATGAAATAAATAGCCAGGGCTTCTTATATGTAGAGCATACCTATGAATTGCTACAAACCATTTGTGAAACCGAGCCACCCATCATTGCCCTCGATGGGCCTAATCTTGCAGGTTATGCCCTTTGTATGAATAGAATTCATAGTATGAAAGTTTCCGAATTACGCTCATTTTTTATTTTACTGGAGAAGCTGACTTATCATGACAAAGGGTTGCAAGAATGTAATTACCTGGTATGCGGACAAATCTGTATCGCCAAACCATATCGCGGGTTTAACTTGATGCGTAAACTTTATGTCAAAATGAGTGAATTAAAAACGAAGTATCAATATTGTATCACAGAAGTATCCTCTCAAAATATACGATCTTTGAATGCTCATTTCAAAGTAGGGTTTAAGCCGATTCATGAATTTTTGGATGAACATGAAGAGTTATGGCATATCCTGCTATGGGATTGGAATCAAAACGAATTAACTAATTGATGTAATTAACTATAATGAGTAAACATACCCAATTTACTGTCTCAGCCCTGGATCCTCTCCCATCTATGCGCAACCAAAAAGTCGCCATCATTAGCACTGCATGGAACCGTCATATAGTGGAAAAACTGGAAACAGGCGCTATTAAAACCCTTCTGGAGCACGGAATAGAAAAAGATGATATTATGCTGATCACCGTGCCTGGCGCTTTTGAATTGCCATTTGCCGCTAAACAAATAAGGTCCAATAATATAAGACTCGATGCTATCATTTGCGTGGGTTGTGTCATCAAAGGGGATACTCCACACGATATTTATATTTGCAATGCAGTATCACAGGGAATCATGCAGTTAAATATCGATAATGGATTCCCCCAGATTCCAGTGATTTTTGGCGTACTTACTACGAATACGGAAACACAGGCTATGGACAGGGCCGGAGGCATTGCTGGTCATAAGGGTGTCGAAGCTGCCCTGAGCGCATTGCACATGATTAAATTCAATAAAAATTTATGAAGCTAAAATCCATCCTTTTAGGGTCCTTCAAGTTGGATGGAGGAGCTATGTTTGGTGTAGTCCCAAAAAGAATCTGGAGTAAACTTTTGCCCTGTGATGATCAAAATCTTTGTACCTGGGCTCTACGATGTCTTTATATCGAATACGAAGGAAAAAAAATGCTCATTGATACAGGGATGGGGAATAAACAAGATGCTAAATTTTTTTCCTATTACCAACCATCCGGCAAATCCTCAGTCCGAGAAGCTTTGTTGGATGAAAACATCGATCCCCAGGCTATCACCGATGTGATCCTGACTCATCTCCACTTTGATCATGTAGGAGGTGCTGTTTATTATGATCAGTCTAATCATCCTATGTTGTCATTGCCCAATGCAACCTATTGGGTCAATGCATCACAATGGCAAAATGCAATAAGTCCTAACCAGAGGGAAAAAGCGTCTTTTTTAGCTGAAAATATTGTACCCCTCCAACCTTTTATCAAGTTCGTTCAAGCCCATAAATCGCCATTTAATCAAATCGATCTTATTAAAGTGGACGGGCATACGGAAGGAATGATTCTTCCATTAATACACGTTAGTAAAACTAAAAAATTATTCTATTGTGCAGACTTATTTCCTTCTGCCCATCATATACCGTTGCCTTACATTATGGCATACGATATGCAGCCATTAGTTACGTTACGGGAAAAAGAAGCTATGCTCAAAATGGCTGTCAGCCAGGATATAGCTTTCTTCTTTGAACATGACATTCAACACGAAGTAGGTATTGTGCATTCTCCCAAACCGGGTAAATATGAATTAAAAGAGTCGCTATCTCTGCAAGAATGGCTACTCAGAACTCAATAAACTCATCCATTAATTTCCTTATGATTTCCTGGGTTGAAGCATCGGTCAATCTTCCCTGTGAATCAATTAAAGACTCAATCCTTGAAATGGGCATTTTATTGGGATAAATGATCATATTCATGTACATCAGGATTCCGGTTAAATGCTCGAGTCCTCTCAGGTTGCCAGCTCTCCCGGAAGCCACCCCGATCAGGCACGCTTTTTTGTGATAAAAGGAAGCTTTAGCATCTTTAATGGAACAGGCATCAATAAATAATTTTAAAATTCCGGGAATACTTCCATTGTATTCCGGAGAAATAAAAACCATTTTAGAAGATGGAATCAGCAGGGAAGTTTGAATACTGCGTATCTCATCACTTACAGAATCCGAATGATACATGGACTGTGAATCATAAGAATTAAGACTTATATCTGAAAGATCAAGGAATTCAACACCACCTGAATAATTCTCCTTCAACAAATTAAATACAAAATCACTTACAGGCCTGCTTAAGCTGGTTTTCCTATTCGTACCATTTATAATAATGATCATCCAACATTCCTAAACATTTCAACCATTGAAATGTTGGAGCTAAGATAAAAATTTAAGCAATCAATCTTAAATCGCATTACAATCCTACCTGCTGATAGTTGCAAATTCAACGGTAAGCATTAAATCAAATTATAATTTAATCGAAACGGTACCTGAAAATGTTCTGCCATCCGATGGCCATATCCCCGGACCAGGGTAAAACTGGGGTCGTTTAGTAAAATATATCTCGTTCAAGATGTTGTTTGCATTAATTTGAACTTTAACCTGTTCCGATATTTTTACTGCAAGATTTAAATCAAGCAATTGATAAGAAGGGACTAAACCTGTTGCCCCGGTAGTCGATGGTTTTGTTGCATTTAATGCATCTGCAAAACTTTCAGATGTATAGCTGTATAAAGCGGAAGCACTTATATTCCTGTATTTATACGTGATGCCGTTTCTCGACATCCATACCGGAACACTTTCTACTTTATTTCCATCGATATTTACATTTTTATTATCTGCTCTGACAGTGGCATTTTGATATCTGGCATCCATATACGAAGTGGATGTAAAAACAGAAATGCTTGAATTATGTCCGTGATAAATATCATTTTGTAAAAAGAATTCTATGCCTTTTGTCCTTGAATCTCCAATATTCGTTCTGTAAATAATCAGGTTACCGGCATTGTCGCTTTGTGCTAAAGTTCCCAGCCTGTTGTCATACTGCAAATAAAAACCCGTTACATCCCATTTTAAAGAATGCCATGTTCCTCGAAACCCGAGTTCGGAATTAGAACCATAGGCATCTTTCAGATTTTTATCCGATACTTCGAAAACAGATGCAGGAATGATGTCCTTAAATATAACTGGACGATATGCCTGAGACCATCCCCCATATAGATTTATAGTACGAGTGAGATTATATTGACCACTAATTCCAAACAAGGGAAATTTATGACTGATTTGATTTGGTATTTCATTTTCAGAATAATAGGTAATAGTACCTGTCATATCTGTTTGTCCGACTTCTGTTCTGAAACCCGTATTAATGGAAAATTTCTTTGTAATCATCCAACGGTTTTCTGCAAAAAAAGCAATATTTCCTGTTTTGTAATTCAGGTCTCTACCCCACCCCGGAGTCACCAAAGTCAAATCAAAATCACTGGCTGTGTTTCCCTTGCCGAGTTGTTGCCTGTGAAGATCATTGTTCATATATTGAATTCCTCCTGTTATCGTATTGCGGAATTTTAAGAATTTATATGAATGGACCATTCTAAGTTCAGAGGTGAAACTATTGAAATGATCGATGTCCACCTGCCTGTTAGCATATTGAAGAGTAATAGGGTTAATAGCATCTACTGTAGTTGCCGGTTTATCAAATAATACACTGTTTCTGGCACCAATCACGGCAGAATTGACAAATTGAATTTCAGTAGAAGGAGTAATTTTCCAATTGATGGTCAACGATGGCACGTGGATATTTGGGTTGTAATAATTTCTTGACCTTGTTGCCATCTGTGGATTAGCATGGAACATACTATCATTCAATGGTCCTGCCAGATGTATAATATAATTTGAATGTGCCCATTCCAATTTCAAATGAAGATTTTTTGAAGCATCATAAAAAAGTGAAAATGCTTCTGAATCATATTGAGAATCACTATTGTCGCGGTAACCGGTAATCCATTTTTTATTTAACCAGGCTGAATACCTGAATTTACCCCATTTACCAGATGCCCCATTATACGTACTCACCAAACCATATGATCCGATCGTATTAATACTTTCAAAGGCAAAAAGTTTGGTGCTGTCCGGTTGTTTACTGATATAATTAAGATTACCACCAAACTGTGCACCATACTGCAATGAACCTGTACCTCTTACAATTTCAATACGTTCAACAGCTTCCATAGGAATATTGTAATGGCTTGCAGGATAACCATACATGTCGGAATTAGTAATGACCCCATCTTTTCTAATATTAAACTCCCAGCCTCGATGTGGATCCAAGCCACGCGTTGAAATATTCATTTGATTGCCTGTCCCATCCATATCATACACAAAAATTCCCGGCACCTTGGCGAATATCTGTCTCCCATATTTTTCGGTTAATGCAGCATTTTTATCAGCTAACTCCAGTACTTCGGTCTTTTTACCGGAATAGATATAGGTGCTTTTGACTGGTTCAAGTCTTGAAATATCTTGTTTTATTTGGACGCCTAATATGGTAATGGCTGGAAGTGTTTTTGCATTCGATGTATCCACTAGATCCTGACCTATAACAGGAATGGTGAAAATTATAAATATGGAAACAATAAACAATCTCATTAAAGCAAAATTTATTTTATTTCGGAATTCTTTTTAACGTACTGGGATGTTCTGTCGATAAGAGGACACGCTAAAAAATAAGACTACAAAGATAGGTTCTATTGTTTCCCTTGCAGTATGAAAACCAAAGTAAAATGAAGCAATAAATTAAAATTTTACTTAGAAACCATTACAAATAAAATTATGCTTAGAATAGAATCCACTAAAACTTTTCGTAACAAAAGTTATAATTCAATTTTGCTCATTGTAATGAACTAAGGTTAACATACTCAAAAGCTATTTCACAGTAAAAACATTTCTACAGATACATTTATTACTTCCGCCATTACTCACGAATAAATTGTTGATCAAAGCAATCTTAAAAACAAAATCCCTTGTCAATTTTTACATCAACAAGGGATTCTAATTAACTAAATTATTTCAGATTATTTTTTCCAGGGTAATTTTATTACTCTTCTTGCGATACCTTGTCCTAATACTACGCCTGCAAGGCAATCCATTCTAAAATGAACCCCTAGTGTAACTCTTGAAAGTGCATTTTCATAACCTGCATCTTCGAAGGAAGCATAAGTACGCGGAGTACCTAAAAATTCAGTACGGTCTTTATGACATAAATCAGTGAATTCATGATTTTGTCCAAAAATATCAGCAAGGATTGTACCGCCTCCGCCACCGAAGGTAGAGTGACCTGATGGATAAGAAGGGAATGAAGGAGTGACTCCTTTTACTCCCGTTACTGTATTTTGGAGTATTGGTTCCCAAACAGGATCAACTAATCTTTTAATATAATTTTCCGGTCGTTCAATATCATATACATATTTTGAATGCCAGCAAGCAACTGCAAAGTCATTAGCTGCCAATCCCAATTTAGCAGCACATTCAACCGCAGTCTGTAAATTGACTTTATCAGTAACCATTACCTGATCCATGATAGCAAATAATCTGGCTGGTGGGCCAAAAGTCTGACCGAAGATATCGTCACTCCAGAATTCAGAAACCCATCGGTCTTCATATTTCATGGTAGGATTAGACAACGTATACACCTCTAATGCCTGAGCATAATAAGGAGAAGTCTTGCTTTCGCTATACGCTAAAGGAGGAGGACATAATTTTTGAGATTCATTGGTTGCGAATGTACGCATACGACCTCCAAAAGGGAACATACCGCCATCGGGATTGTCATTAGTTGGGTACCATTTACCTGGAATGACTTTCCCACCAGAGTCAAGACTTTTTACTTTCCAGTTGTAATAGAATTCTTTTGT
>JBDTUE010000201.1:0-8041 GCA_040007895.1 Saprospiraceae bacterium
TTTTCACTCTTCACTTTTCACTTTTCACTTTTCACTTTTCACTTTTCACTTTTCATTCCTCATTCTCCCCGCTCCGCTCCCCTCGCTAATTTCCTAAATACTCCATCCATATTCTCAGTATTAAATTGTTTTTTCAATGCTTTTGGTGAATCCAGCACAGCAATCTTTCCGTCCACCATAATAGATACTCTGTTGCAATATTCAGCTTCATCCATGTAATGGGTTGTTACAAAAACAGTCAGGCCTTCATGTGCAGCTTCGTAGATCAATTCCCAAAATTGTCTTCGGGTAATCGGATCAACACCTCCTGTGGGTTCATCTAAAAATACGATAGCCGGCTTATGCTGAATAGCAACTGAAAATGCAAGTTTTTGTTTCCACCCAAGCGGCATGTCTCTCAATAATTTATTTTCAAATTCAGTCAATCCCAATCTATCCAATAAGTCACCGCTCTGTTTTTTTAATTGCCTTAATGGAATTCCATACATACCACCATAGAATTCAATGTTTTCTTTCGCAGTGAGATCATTGTATAAAGAAAATTTCTGGCTCATATAGCCAATATGTTTTTTTATCTGTTCGCTCTGAGTGAATATATCAAATCCGGCTACCTGACCTGTACCTGAAGTAGGTAACAATAATCCACAGAGCATTCGCATGGCTGTAGTTTTCCCTGCACCGTTAGCGCCAAGAAATCCAAAAATTTCACCTTTATTCACTTCAAAGGAAATATGATCTACCGCTGTAAATGCGCCAAACGATTTAGTCAGATCTTTAACCTCAATTACATTCATTGGAGTGCATCTGTTTTAGCCATGAATACATCCTCTATACCTGCTTTAATCTTTATCGTCTTTGCATCGCGAATTCCCTGACTTTCCAAATATTGGATTAATGCAGTTGCATCAGTAGATCGCAATTCCACATGATGAGAATCACCGAATGCGTAGCATGACACTGTATCTGGATAAGACCTTATACTTTTCATTAAAGCGTACATATCAGATCCAGTGACCGAATAAAGATTTAAACTTGAATTATTGCATATATCTTCCGGAACGCCTGTTTCAAGAATTTGACCAAGTTGCAAAAGGGCAACTCTATCACAAAGACTTGCTTCATCCATGTATGGTGTGGATACCAGAATCGTAATGCCTTTAGCTTTAAGCCTGATCAACATATCCCAAAACTCCCTCCTCGAAACAGGATCCACTCCAGTGGTCGGTTCATCCAATAATAATAATTGAGGCTCATGGATTAATGCACAACATAAAGCCAGCTTTTGTTTCATTCCACCGGAAAGTTTACCAGCCCTTCGATCTTTGAAAGGAGCCAACTGATCATATAATTCTTTTATCAAATGATAATTGGCTTTGATATCCGATTGAAATACTTGTGCAAAAAAATTTAAATTTTCTTCAACAGTCAGGTCCTGATACAATGAAAATCGTCCTGGCATATAACCAATGATATTGCGAATCACTTTATATTCGTTGACCACATCATGTCCAAATATGGAAACTTTGCCCTTGTCCGGCAAAATTAAACTAGCCAGAATGCGGATTAAACTGGTCTTACCAGCTCCATCCGGACCTAATAACCCAAAGAGTTCACCGGTCTTAATATTCAATGATACATCGCGCAGGGCTTCGACCTTGCCTTTGTCATAATATTTTGATATGTGATCTATTTGAATCAAGTTTTATTACCAGTTTACTTCAGCGAATAATCCAATCTTAAGCTTACCTCCGTTCGGGGTTTTTATCTTTATAGGATAAATCAGGTTAGCCCGCTCGTCCACGGTCATGATTGATTTTGGTGTAAATTCTGCTTTATCGGAAATCCACGTGATTGTTCCTTTTTGAGTGTCTTCTTCCTTACCCTGATTTACAATGATGTCAACACTTTGATTGAGCTTAATGTCACCCAACTGTGTACCGGTAATATATGCTTTGAGAAATAAGGTATCCAGGTTAGCAATTTTGTATAACGCTTTTCCCATGTTGGCAACTTCATAAGCGTAGGTATATTGTGTCAGTACGGTTCCGTTTATAGGATTGATGATCTGACATTTTTTTTCCAGATCTTTCAATTGTTGTATGCGGGCTTCCATTGGTGATTTTTCACTGAGTATCGCTTTATTCTGAGTAGCTACATTTTGACGGGCCGCATTAATTTGTTCCTGGATGACATTCAGTTGAGATTTTGAGCTTTCTATTTGCTTTTGAAGAAGGCTCCGTGCACTTTGTATATCGTCCAGTTGTTTGGAGGGAACTGCCTGTGCAGTGACTAATTTTTGAATTCGGTTTTCTTCCCGTAGTGCAGTAGCCAATTGATCTTCGATAACTTTTACTTGATTTTCCTGAACAGTTTTTTGTTGCTCCAATACTTTTACATTAGCGGAAGCATCGTTTGTTTTTAAGGACAGGCTTTTCAATGATTCATTGGCTTGTTGAGCGATAAGTTCCTGTTGGCTACAATTAATGGCGCCTACTAATTGGCCTGCGTTTAATTTCATTCCATCTTCAATATTCAGTTGTTCGATTTTGCCTCCTGATTCGGCGGACACAATGATCTCTTTAGCTTCGAAGATGCCGCTGGCTTTATATTGTTTTTGTTTTGATCTGCAGGAAGGAAGGACCATTATTCCTGCAAGTAGACCCAGCACAGTTAGATAACCGGCACCCCTGATCTCAATTAATATTCTTTTCATAATTATCTTTTTCCTTGAATGAGATTGTATAATTCTTTTGCCTGATTCATCAGAGAGATATGCACATCGCGTTTAATTTTTGCTTGCGCAAGGTTATTGGCATCATTAGAGTAATCATTGATAGTAGATATTCCATTTTCAAATTGTGCTGCACTGCTTATGAGTATTTTTTCATATAAGCTTATGACTTCCTCATCTTCTTTCAGGGACGCTTCATAATTTTTGACATCCAATTCCTGTGCAGCAGCCTTTGTCTTTTGCAATAAATCAAATGCATCTTCCTGCGTTTGAATTTTGTCCAGATTGGATTGAAGTATACCTTTTTCTTTATCCTTCTGTTTGAGATAGAGGTCTGAAAGATTCCATTGAGCACGGAGGCCAAGAATAGAATACGGTTTAAAATCTTTGGATAGCAGGTTTAATCCGGGTCGGCTATAACCTAATTGAGCAAATGCATTAAACTTTGGATTGTATTTACTGCTACCATTATCAAACAATGCGATTTGTAATTTTTTCTGAGCATTAAAAAGCTCGTGCTCAGGTCTTATCGAGTTCGCACCTGTTAAACTACCGTTGACATAATCAAACCTTGAAGTAGTATCGAGATGCATTCCAGTAAGTAAATTAATAGTTTGAATTGCAGACCACTTCATCTTACCGGCATCCCGGATGGACTGTCGTGCTTCCATGATCTTTACTTTAGATACAGCATCCTGATAACCACTGGCGATACCTTCTTTTATTTGTGTCGAAAGTCGTTTAGATTTTTGTTCAAGATCGACTATCAGTATTTGAAGTTGTTGGATAGTAAGATCTGCAACACGGGCACCGAAATAAGACCGGCAGATAGTCTCCCTTAGTTGATATAGGGAAACATCGACATTGGCCAATTCCATAACTCTGGTTTGATTGATTTGTTCCTCGGTACTCTTGTGACTTCCACCATCGTAAATAGATTGGCTGATGTCCAACAAAGCCCGGTATTGATCTTTCGTCGGAGTTGGGATTTCTATACCGGGAAAAGTAAATGGTATTGAAGTTACATCAGATTGCCAGGTTGCTTGCCCCGATAGTACTGCCTGGGGTAGTTTAGTACTTGCATTCAATGCCCGTTGTTCCAGGGCGATTTTTTCAGATGACGATTTTAATTTTTGATAAGGATGATACAGGTCCAATGCATCATACAGCGACTCTAATAAAATAGTTGGTTGAGCAATCAAACCTGCGCTCCGGAAAAAAATAAATGCCGCTATTGAAATAACCTTTTTCATGATATTAAAAACTATCTGACCATTGATATGCTTTGATGACGGCCTGATCCCCTTCCTTGCCGGGAATTGAATTGCCATGTTCCATTCCCATAATACCTTTATAACCTCTGCTATAGATATATTTAAAAATGTTTTTGTAATTGATTTCGCCGGTCGTGGGCTCTTTACGATTTGGGTTATCCCCTATCTGGAAATAGGCAATCTCATCCCAACATTTTTCAATAGTAGGAATTAAATGACCATCATTGCGTTGCATATGGTAGATATCATATAAAATTTTACAAGATGGGCTATTGACTGCTTTGCAAATCATATAGGACTGAGTAGCATGGCGAAGGTAAAGGTCCGGATTGTCCGATAACGGTTCCATGACCATGATCAGTCCGTGAGGTTCAAACACTTCCGCTCCTCTTCGAAAAGCTTCGATGACATTGGCAGTCTGAATATCCATCGGAAGGGTCCTTTCAAAATACCCGGGTACTACCGTCATCCATTTTGCATTAACACGTTTGGCCAATTCTACAGATGCTTTGCAGGTTTTTACGAACGTGTCAATAAATTCTTTTTTGCCGGTTGCCAGCGAAGTCTTCCAGTTATCTCCACCTTCCACTACAAATACTCCC
Source organism: Saprospiraceae bacterium (assembly GCA_040007895.1). Classification (GTDB taxonomy): domain Bacteria; phylum Bacteroidota; class Bacteroidia; order Chitinophagales; family Saprospiraceae; genus JADJLQ01. The sequence continues at coordinate 4,608 of JBDTUE010000201.1, forward strand.
ATTGTCATACCTAACTTAGTCAACGCAGCTCCAATTTTATTTTGCAAATCCGCGGGACGTGCCAGCATTCCATTGTCCTCGAGTCCTTTAAATCCATTGTCTGCCATGAATTTGAGTTGATCGATGTGATCTTTGCCAGCCGAACTTTCAAACATTCCAAAATGAGGCGCATAATTCATTTTGAATGCATATGGTGCTTCCACAGTTGATTTGTTTTGAACTATGGAAGAAAGTCCTAAGGCAGGTATAGCGGCTGCACTGGATTTGATAAAATTTCTTCTTTTCATATTATTTCTGTTTTAAGGTTATTTTATTTTTATGGAGTTCCAGATAAAATCGATGAGTTCCGATTTCCTTTTATTCATTAGTGCCATAAAGTTTTTTTCAGATATGCCAAATTTATGAATCAACATAGGTTTTGCCACGAAAGGATAGATTGTAAGGGATTGAACATTCATCATCAAATCCATCGGCGCTATGTATCTGATTGTTTTGTTATTCACTTCTTTTAGTATATCCTTATCCAACTGTGCTACCAGGTTTTTAATGGGGACCGCATCGAGATCTTTAAATAGCAGGTCTGGGTTTCGCTGAAGTTCACTCATGATGAAAATGGGTAACTCAGGCATCGACATTAATAACTCAAAATCTATGGTAATGATCCGTTCAATTTTCTTCTTCAATGTTAAATCTGAGGCTAACACCTGTCCAATCGACGTGAATAATTTTTTAAACTCTTCTGTGAATACCCGGGCAAACAATTTCTCCTTACTTCTGAAATAATAGTTAATCATGGACTTCGTAGTACCAGCATCGGTGGCGATATCTTGCAGGGAGACTCCCGAAAAACCCCTGGAACCAAATTGTTTCCGGGCAGATTCCAGTATGGTAAGTTCCGAATGGGTAGCTTGAACACTCATTTGATATGATCGGTTAGTACGATCGTTCGAATTGCAAATATAGGCGAAAATGGATTGGATTCAACTTTTTTAAAAATATTATTTTTATGTATGTTCAGAACCTGATAATCCGGCACATTCAAACTGCAAATCTCTAGTGGAACATCATAAGAATGATCGAAACACAATAGCATATCAGGGAAATCAGGATACCGGTAAAAGGAATTCTAAACCAATACGTTTTGGCCAACCATAAATAAAATATAACAGTTCCTAAAGTTAGAATCACCAGGGCAGGATTAGCCAGAATAGATGGAAACAGAATAGCTATCAAGAGATTTATTATCCCAAGATACATGGCACCGGAACTATGACTAGCATTGAACCCAATCCAGGCTTTCCACATCGTAGTCCTCCTGGTAAGAATTGGGTATGAAATTTTCATTTCTGCAACTAAGGCTGTATTCCTTGATGAAAATTTATTGGTCCAGAAAGTATAGACTAAATGCAAAGTTCCTAAAATGATAAAAGGCAGCGATCCCAATATCCAAAAAATACGTTCTATCATTTTTGGAGCAATGAGCTACGAGTACCGAGCAGTGAGCAATTTTCATTCTTCATTCTTCATTCTTCATTCTTCATTCTTCATTCGTAAATCGTAAATCGTAAATCGTAATTTTTACAAATTCCACCAATAATTCATTTTAAATACAATTGCTCTGTTCTTCACATTAAACGGAGATGGAATATAATTATCCGTATATACAAGGAAAATATCGGAAGCAGGTTTGAATCGCCATTGCAGGCGGGTATTGATATTAAGATTATTGATTTGCTGATTGTATTGTACAAAGGAAGTAAAATACAAGCTATTGGTAAATGTAACATCTACCCGTGGTCCTACTAACCAAAATACAGTTCTGTTCCATGGTGCTACAAGATCGATGTTATTGTAACTGGATGCCAGCGCAAGTTTTACATAAGGCTGAAACCGGTATCCAAATTCAGAAGTTACATTGGTTCTGGTTCCATTTTTATAATAACCACCCAGCCGGAATGACATCGCATACGTGAATAATTTTTGAGGGGCCGACGTAAAATCTCCTCCGGTTGAATTCCAGTGATGGATACTTCCTGTGGCAAGAGTCGGCTTATTGGAATTCGTAGGATCGAAAGGTTGTAATAACTGCACCCAGTCATCGGCAACCCACAAATCTGCCTTGGCCTGGTTCCGAAAATTAAATACGTAATTTAAAAAGATAGTACGATCCGTCGTTTTTAAACCTGGCGTGAAATAGGATAAGGTTCCCAAACTGGGACCATGGGTCAACAATTTTCCTGCGCCAGGATAAAACAAATAACCCAAGGAAGGGCTGATTTTGTAATAATTTTTCCGTGGTATATATCCAACTTCCGCCGTATAGTTTTTACTTACATATTCTTGTTGCCAACTCAATAAAACATACTTACTGGCATATGCAAGATTGCCTACATGGGACCATGCTTCGTTAGATTGTTTGGTATCTAATGATCTTGCATACATAAATTTTCCAGTCCACCGGTTATTGGCAGATGCCAGATTGTATTCCAGACCTAAATTGCGATTAAACTCATTATTTGCCTTTTTTAAATCAGTACTCAGGTCATCATAACCAGAGGCTTGTTTATTAATAGCGAAGACCGTGAAGGTGGATCTGCTGAAAACTTTTCTCTGGATAGCCAGCATTCCAAAATTATAGCCGGGTTGTAATTGGTCTTTTCGCGTCTGCATATCCAATAATCCAATCCGCCAGTTTTTATCAAGTTTGCCGCTGAGTCTGGCACCAAAATCAATAGGAATACCTAAACCGATCCTTCTTGAAAAAAACGGCCTCAGGGTTGAATTGCCAATGTTGGCAAACAGATCGCCATTCTCCAAAAAAAACTGTCTCTTCTCCGGAAAAAATAATTCAAACCGATCAAGGTTAGTGACTTGTTGATCTACTTCAACCTGCGAAAAATCCGGATTGACTGTAAGATCAAGATTGAGGGCACTACCCAAGGCAATTTTCGCATCACCACCAAAGGATGCTCTATATTTTGAGTTAGTTTTGGCTTCAAAATTTTTTGATACACCGGCAAGGGCATACGGTATTATAGAAATATTTGTTCCTACCTGCGGAGGTGCCTGATCCCAAACTAATGTACCCGTATAAGCAAGGGCTGCAGTCGGAAAAATCCTGGGGATAGGAGTCCAGGAAGATTTTTCTGTCGTACGAATATCCAATCTTGAAAAATTGATTCCCCATTCTTTTATTCCCTTTTTATACCGGATACTTTTAAAAGGTATAGATGCTTCAAAGACCCATTTGTCATCAAAGTTTTTAGTAACTCCCCGCCATTTATTTTCCCAACTCAGGTCCACTTTCCCGCCGTCATACATGGTACCATCCCACAATGCACCGGCGGCATTACATCCAAATGAAAATCCATTCGTACGATCATCATAAGGATCCATAAACAATAAAAAATTATCATTCTTCCCAAAAGCAAAAT
>JBDTUE010000202.1:0-8035 GCA_040007895.1 Saprospiraceae bacterium
GGTCCTGAGAATTCGGTTCCCGCCATTGGATGTGTACCAATAAAATTTTTGCGCTTGGGATGATGGGCGATAGCTTTAATAATATTCTTTTTAGTAGATCCCACATCGATTACTGTCTGATGAGTAACCTGGTCCAATATCTCCGGTAATATAGATTGTATTGCATTGACCGGAATAGAGATAGCCACGATGTCCGACTGCTCGATAGCTTGCTTCATCGGTAAAGCTTCTTCAATAATGCCCATCTCCAAAGCCTTATCAAGATTTAATGTATTGTGATCTACGCCAATGACTTTGTCAATTAACCCTGATTGTTTTGCTGCTAATGCTAATGAACCTCCGATATGGCCTACTCCGATCACAGTCAATGTCTTCATATTTTTCTTTATACTAATTTTTTAAAGGTTTGAATTCTTTGAAATGCTTTCGCAAACACTTCTACAGGAGTACATAATGAAGTCCTTAAATACTGATTTCCATTTTTGCCAAAAATCCCTCCAGGTGTGATAAATACATGTAGTTCGTTCAGAATCTTATCACTTAATTCAAATGCATCTTTATAGTTTGAAGGTATTCTAGCCCAGATAAACATACCCTGCTGATCCGTTTGGTAAGTACAGTCCAGGGTATCCATAAGCTGAATAGCCATTTTTTTTCTTTCTTTATACGTTGCATTCAGCGAGTGATACCAGTCTTCTCCTAATTGTAATGCTTTGACGGCAGCCATTTGTACAGGCAAAAACATACCACTATCCATATTACTTTTAAATCTGACCATATATTCAATGAAAGTAGGGTTGGAAACTGCCATTCCTACTCTCCATCCAGCCATGTTTTGTGCTTTACTCATGGAGTTGAGTTCTATAACTTTGTCTTTAGCTCCATCAACCGCCAGAAGTGAAATATAGTCTTCGTTTAAAATAAAACTATAAGGATTATCATTGCAAAGCAATATGTTTCTTTCATCTGCCCAGGCTAACAATTCTTTTAAATAAATCCTGTCAGCATACTGGCCCGTGGGCATATGAGGATAATTGATCCACATCATTTTGATTTCATTGGCATGAATATGCTCCAAAGAATCAAGATCTAATCTCCAATGTAATTCAGGTTTAAGATCATAATAGACAGGAATTCCACCGGAGAGTTTGACTGCAGAACTGTACGTCGGGTAACCCGGATCAGGAATCAATACTTTATCCCCTGCATTTAGAAATGCCATACTGATATGCATGATTCCTTCTTTAGATCCGATTAACGGAAGGATTTCATTATCCGGATTTAATTCGACGTGAAAATATTTTTTATAAAAATCAGCCATGGCCTTTCTGAGCTCCGGACGACCCTGATAATTTTGGTAACCATGTGCATCAGGTTTTAATGCCCATTCATGCAGTGTTTTTATTACATCAGGATGGGGAGGCAGATCAGGGGAACCAATACCAAGATTAATAATGTCAGCGCCTTGAGCACGCATCGCAGCTATTTGTTTAAGCTTAGTGGAGAAATAATATTCTTCAACCAGCCCGATCCGGTCAGCAGGTTTAATGTTCATAATGAATACCTTTAGGATAGATGCCAAGAATTTTTAATTCATGGATGAACGGTTTGATTTTCTCAATAGCTTCCATTAATTGCTGTGCATCATTCGAAATTAAATCAACCCAAAAGGCATATTCAAATGGTTTGCCTAAAATGGGTATTGACTGAATTTTAGTAAGATTGGCTTCGTGGTTTGAAAGTTGTGAAAGGACCTGATGAAGACTTCCTACTTTATCGGCTAGAGTAAATATAATAGATGCTTTATTGGCTTTCGGAAGTATTGCACTTTTGGATTTTTTTTCAACGATCAAAAAACGGGTAAAGTTTTTCTTATTCGTCTCAATAGAAGGTACCAGGACATGCATTCCGTAAATATCAGCAGCTAAGGTGCTGGCGATAGCTCCACGGGTTTTTAATCTTTTTTCTTTGATCTCTTTTACACTATAAGCAGTATCGACACTTTCGATCAATTTGATTTGCGGATATGATTTAAAAAATTCACGACATTGTTCGATGGCGATAGGGTGGGAATGGACCTCTTTGATTTCCTCCAGGGAGATCCCGGGCCAGCAGATCAGGTTTTGTTTTATCCTCAATGATATTTCACCATCTATAAAAACCCTTGATCGATGAAGTAAATTGAAATTAGGCATGAGCATACCATAAATTGTATTTTCAATGGCCATAGCTCCAAAGTCAACTTGTTTGTTGGTTACTTTGTCAACAATCTGGTCGAATGTATCTGTCTCTATAATATCAAGGTTTTTTGCACCAAAATATTTTTGAACAGCTATGTCGTGAAATGCCCCACGGTATCCCTGAATGGCAACGGAAATAGACATAGCCGGTTTAAGAGTATCGGCGGAAACAGTTCTGACAGCTTTCGACATAAATACAAAATCTATTAAGTCATAAAAACACTAAAGGGAGCCTCGATTTTTCAAGGACTCCCTTCAGTTTATTTCTTTTGATTTATTCAGATCAAACTTTGGTCATCCTACTATGTATAAAATAGTAGCTAAAATAAAAACCAAAATAAGATTGTTTAATCACGGGCACAAATATAAAAGATTTGGTGAAAATTGCTACTGTGCTGAAATATTTTTATTTGGAATATATGAAAAATTAATTCCGTAGCGGCGAATTCATTCGCCGTAACAGCGAATGAATATACCGTAACAGCGAATGAATATACCGTAACAGCGAATGAATTCGCCGCTACGGTTGTATTTTTTTCTTCATACAAATACTTCCGGTATCATCATGATATTGTCCATAATTAGGAATGAATGTGTATCCGGCTTTCTGATACAAATGAACAGCAAATGGTTGTTTGTCGCCTGTTTCAAGTATACAATCTTTATAGCCAAGCTCTTTGGCCCACCGCTCCAATTCTTGCAAGATGGAATGGGCAATGCCTTTATTCCTATATTCTTGTATTACAAACATTCTTTTAACTTCTACTGAGTCATCATCAAACTTTTTTATAGCTCCACAGCCTACCGGATTGGTACCATTATAGTATACAACCACGTGTTGAATGGCAGACAGAGAATTAAATTGATTGTAAAACATTTGTTTTTCGCCGTAAAGATCAGCCAGTTCTTCATCAAGACTTTTGACTAATATTCTGAAATCCGGATGGTCTGAATTAGTTCTTAAAAGATGGGACAAATTCATGATTTGTTTACTTAGGGTTTGGAATTAAGTACATCTTTATAACTCATTACCCTGATCCCAAGTCGTTGAATAGCATCTTTCACTTTTTCACTGGTAAATAGGGTAGTCACATCCTGTCTGGCTTGTGCTACATCATCATTTCCACGGTGATTAATAGCCCGTAGTTCAGCATTATCAATGCCTGGATGTTCTACGAACACGTATTTCTTGCCTGCTTCCAGTTTATCAAGCATGGCTATAAAACCATTGATTCGTTCTTCAGTCGATTTATTTCTAAAATCAAAACCAATATAGGATACATTGATATCATTCATCGGGTCACGATCCACTACAGCGATATGATATTCCTGGGATATCCGTTGTACCATTTCTTTTACTGCCGGATCAAATGCAAGGCTATTCATGTGCCCGGAAATATGACTGAGTCGGGGTATATGCTTTTTGGCCATATCAATTTGGGCCCGTAATTCCATCTCTATATCTTCTACTTTCCAGGCATGATCCTTTATGGCGCCTTTAGGATAATTTGCATTAGGATAAATCATTTGATAAAAGTATCCATCCTCGTCCCGGATACTGGTACAATTGGTCAGTGGTCTCCATCGGATATTGTCCCATTCACTTGTAATAGCAAAATGTAATCCAACATCTATTCCTGGATTTGCCTTTAAAAGAGAAACTGCTTCCGGAAACCAGGGTGAGGGTACGATTACTTCAATAGAAGATTCAATTCCTTCCTTATAACATTTGATTAAAGCTTCGTTCGCTGAATGCGAAAATCCCATATCGTCACCCCGGATTATTAATTGTGGAGGATTAACTATGTTTTTTCTGCGAACAGCTTTAAGGATAGGCCGTTTGTTATTGCGGTTAAAAATAGATTCATCATCGATGGATATTTTGTCTCCATCCGTATTAATTCTTATTATCTCAGTATGTGGGCTTTCAATATATCGTAAAATGAATTCAATCGTTTTATCTCCCGTCATTGTATAAGCTCCCGCTACTTTGAAAGGACCGATACCTACTCTATTGTGCAATCCGGCAGCGACCAGGTAAGGACCTAATTTGGAAGTTTCACTAAGTATCCATTTTCCTTTCCCGAAAGGAATACTGTATTTAATGGAATCGTAGCTGAGATTAAGTGTGCTTTGATCAGGATTGAAATTTATAGATACACTTTGAAGATTTTGACCGCTCGTCGTTACGCCAAATGTGTTACCCTGAAGCGACGATTCTATGGATGTAGTATTAGTATTTTCGGGTACAGGCAAAGCCATCGAGGCTAATTTTTGCTTGAGTAATAATTGTTTTGAAGGATCTGCTTTGAGTTTAGCCGGTTTTATAGCGGTATATAATTGATCCCAAATCAAATTTAATTCCCCTTGCATGTCCGGTGCCTCCGAAGTAATTGCAATCACAGCATCCAAGTCCGGAAAGATTAAAATGAATTGCCCATTGGCGCCATCTGCTCTATATGAATTGTGCCTGCTACGCCACATCTGATAACAATATCCTTGCAACCAGTCACTGGAATCTTTTTTGCCCTGAGAAGCAGTTGGATCCTGCATTATTTTCATAGAGCTGGCTTCAGCAATCCATGTAGTTGGTAGGATTTGTTTGCCTTTCCACATTCCTTTTTGAAGAAAGAGCTGTCCAAATTTTGCCATGTCTTCCGTTTTAAGTCTCAAGCCCCACCCACCGACATTTATTCCTTTTGGATCTGTTTCCCAATCTATTCCTTCAATACCCAAAGGTTTGAATAAACGAGGTTGCAGGTAATCAATAATTTTTTCACCGGTCACTTTTTGCACAATCGCAGATAACATATAAGTAGCAAGAGAATTATACAAAAATTTTGTACCGGGTTTATATAAAATGGGATATGCTAAAAATGCTTTAACCCAATCTTCCTGCTGACTGATGATGGGTCCGATCGGTTCTTTTTCATGACCAACACTCATGCTAAGTAAATCCCGAACTCGTAAAAAAGCAAGATTAGGACTAATTGAATCAGGGAGTTTGTCTGGAAAGAAGGATATGACTTTATCTTCAACGGTTAATTTTTTTTCACTCACGGCAAACCCAATAGCAGATGCAGTAAAGCTTTTACTGGCTGAATACATAGTGTGTTTTAATTCTTTCCCATAAGGAGCATTCCATCCTTCAGCTACTACCTTTCCATGTCTCAGCACCATAAAACTGTGCAACTCATGTTTACTGCTTTGAATAGCATCAATAAAATGAATTATCTGATCGGATGATACTCCTTCTGCTTCAGGCAGGGCACGAGGTAATGAAATTGGTTTTTGAGCATAAACTTGAGTGACAAGGAGGAGGAATAAAAGAAGATTTTTCATAAAAAAGTATAATTTAAGCCAGGTTGAAAGCCTTGAGAATAATTAAGGTTAAATGAGATTCTTTCATCATTAATCAACATAAAACTTTTCAATTAATAATATAAGAATGGTGATGATTCCGGTAATTAGTATGGCTTTGTGTTTTCCGTAAAAGGAGAAGAATGTCATCAGCAATAAAGATAGTGCTGCCGTCAATCCTCCAATAAGGAAAATTCGGATTTCGGTAAATGATAAATCTTTCGAATTAATATATTCTAATCTAAAGGGCTCTGCCAGGCATCTTATTAAAGCTAAAAAGACAATGATCATGAAAAATCGGGCACCCTTTATTTCAGGATTTGATACGGAGGTAAAAGAAGGTATACCTAGATTTTCTTTTTGCTTAACCATGTTTTGGGAGTTTATTTTGTCAAATATAGGAATTCATGTTAATAGCCTTCTTACGACTTTTTGATTTCAAAACTTCAGCAGACTTTCTGTTTGCATGAACAGGTTCGCAGTAAGGATTTATTTTAGTTTATAATATTAACCATTCATTAATACCAAAATTATAATCTAAACCCGTTGTTATTAAAATTCGTCATATGAATTCATTCGATCGAAACGCTGAAAAGGATAAAACGGCTGCATTAATTTTGACCATCCTTATTCATGTCGGGCTTTTTGTTGCAATTTATTTCCTTGGTAATACCAGCCAGCCTACTCCTTCTTCACCATCTGGTCTGTCAAAACCTACTACTCAAATAGTTCAAAATCGCCCTAAGACTTAAGTTTGTAATCGATCAATAACTGGAAGTTAGTTTCAAGCATGAAATTGTGCTTTATATTTCTAATTTCATTCAAAGTCAATTGAATCCAAATTACTTCAGGATAGCTTCTTTCTGAGTAGAACTTGTTAAGCCGGTGGCAGGTATAATAGTCTGACATTTAATGCCTTTATAGGGTAAAATCAAATTATAAAAGGTAGATGCAGGATTAATATTTTGCTCTTTAACCTTACCTTAATCTGGTTTTTTATTTATTGGCACATTTTTTACTATATATATCATATGAGACAAGACAATATTAAACCTCAAAAAAGTGCTTCCAATACCTGGATGCTTATGATTGTCTTGCATTTGTCCATACTGCTTGCTTTATTATTTATTAGTGTTCCAGCTAAAAAAGTTATTCCATCCAGGTCAATTGACACAGAGATAAAAACAAGCACGATTGAAGTACAAAAACCTACAGCCTGATTTCTGACTTAAAAGGAAACTTAATCTAAATCAAATTCCATTAAAGATACTCCAGGAATTTTTGATTCAAATTTTCATGTTAAAAATTATGATTATTCGTATTTATCTCTATATTTGAGGTGAAAACATATATCCTTTATTTATAATATGAATAGTTTGTCAGATAGCTTAAAGGATTGTATTGCTACTCTTTGTGCTTTAAATAAAGTGCAATCCTATAGACAATTTGCTCAGTCTATTGATTATTTACCAGAAACATTAAGTGCCCTTTTAGAATCTAACCTGGACATTAGTCATGAGATATTTAGAAAAGTGTGCAAGCTATACGATATCAATATTTCGTATTTGCAGTCAGGGACCGGCGAAATGTTTTCAGGGCCGAGAACTAAAAATGATCTTCGTATCCTTACCGTAGTCACAGATGTGCATAATGAAGAACGTATAGTACACGTTCCGGTTCCCGCCCAGGCTGGATATGTAAGTGATCTTGCTGATTCGGTTTTTTACAGTGAATTACCTGCGTATTCTCTTCCTGATTTCAGATTCAGTCAGGGCACCCATAGATCTTTTGATGTATCAGGCGATAGTATGGAACCAGTCCTTGAAGATGGTGATATTGTAGTATGCAGTTTCATTGAGCCTGGCCAATGGCTTCATGGGATTAAGGATGACCATGTTTATGTAATAGTCACTACTACGGATATCGTAGTTAAAAGAATAAAGAATCAGCTAAGATCCAAACAGGCACTTCAGCTTATATCAGACAATGAAGCTTATCGGCCATATTATCTTCCTGTAGAAAATGTTCGGGAAATGTGGTTTGTCAGAATGAAAATTTCTCCCTTTTCGCATTCAAGGCCATTTAACCCATTGGAAGAAATGGTCCATACACAAGATGATACTATCAAGGAACAACAGGAAATGATCCGATTTTTAAAGCAAACTATCGAAAAATTTAACCTTGTATCATAAATACTGTGGTTCTTTGTATAAATGAAATCAATCAAAGTCAGTGGTGAAATTCAGTTTATAAACCTGGCTACTGGATTTTGGGCTCTTGTTTCAGACCAGGGCGAAAAATACAGGCCGGTGAATATGCCCGATCAACTAAAAATATCCGGCAAAAAAGTAACTTGTAAGGTCAGGCCGATCAATGAAGAGTTTTCGATGATGATGTGGGGTACACCGGTCAAAATTATTCAGTTTGAAACCTGA
>JBDTUE010000203.1:0-8019 GCA_040007895.1 Saprospiraceae bacterium
CTTCAGAACCTGTATTCTCTTACCAGATCAAACAACCAGAAATAAAAGATAATTCTTACAGGAAATTTTTAGAAATGCAACAGCAGCAACAGCAGTAAACTTGCTGATTAAGTCTTTTCTGCCGATTATGCATATTTGAATAAATGGTCATCAATAAAACTGCTTTATTCAATATTTTATTCCTACCGAACTTAACTTTTAAATAAATTCTACGGGAAATGTATCAGGTCTTAACTTTTTTAAAAATAGTTCAACAGGTACTATTTTAATTCCTTCTTTTACCAATATCTCTGATCCCCTATACAAGATCAATGCTTTACTAATAGGATATTCATCCAAAAATGACTTAATACCTTTAAGATCGTCTGATCGAATGGAAGTTGATGATTTTACTTCAATAGCAAATAAACCTGATTCACCATAAATTATGAAGTCTACTTCGTGATGATATCGATTTCGCCAGAAATACATTTTATTTCTTTGTTCAGAATAAGCAATCCATGCTTTTAAATGTTGAGCCACCAATCCTTCCAGGGCGTGTCCCAAAATTTCTCCAAGATTATCTAAAGGTCCTTTAGGCCGCAAGGTTTGAAACACTCCGCAATCAAAAAAATAAAATTTAGGATGCTGAGTAAGGTCTCTGGATGCTTTTTTGGTAAACACCGGCACTTTGAATGCTAAAAGTATATCTTCTAATATAATTATGTAGGATTCTACTGTCTTTCGATGGATGCCACAATCTCTGGAGATGTTGCTTATATTGATTACAGATCCGTGTGATAGACTTACCATTTCCAGAAAATAAGCGAAGTCTCCAATGTTCCTTACCATTGCTTACTGATACACTTCCTGTTCCATATAAAGCGAAACTAAGCCTCTAACACAGACCTTTTTTGATCATCTTGTACCCCGGAAACGATCGGTAACATACCATAGCTTAACCATTAATCTAGTTGATCTCCTTCAGCAATATCATTTGAGATTAAATTATGGAGTTCAGAAACCATAAAAGGATGCATTTCTTTTCTGAGCGCTCTGCCGGCAAGTAAGTCAACACCAGGTTTTTTTAATTTCCTTGCACTTGATCCGGCCATGATGAATTGCAGATTTTTATTACTTCAATCATCTTATGAATCACGGGCAACAAGTCCGGTATTCGCTGAATTTCATCTATTATAATTTTTTTGATGGATGGTCTTTCCTTTATCATTTCAGTTAGCAAATCAGGTCTGGCATTGATCCGGCGAAATGTGTCACTTATTCTTAAATCAATAAACAATGATTCATCTGTCTGGTGTTTTAAAAATGTAGATTTACCTGTCTCTCTGGGGCCGAAAATAAAACAACTTTGTTCTCCAAGTTCAAAAAAACGATTTACATACTTACTCATTTTACAGAAAAAATGGCATTTAAGATGCCTAATTTACGGTAAAAAGGGAGGTTTAGACGCCGTCTTTTCTGTGATTTAATAACTAATTGATTAGAATCATTTAACCCACTATAATTGACCCATTTTATTTACTTTTTATTCAAATATTCCTTTTTTTGTAATCCTATCCCGTTTAAAGTAACACTTTTCCAATTGGGAGGAAGCGCAGTCTTAATCTGAACAATGCCATTCGAAGTAATTTCAAGTCCTCCAAACCCCATCAATACACTTTGTAAAATTCCTCCAGCTCCGGTTGCAAAATATGGATTCGTTCCTCCTTTAGTTTCCGCAATGACTCTAAAAGGAGGTAATAGATTAGGTATATAAGCTTCTTTAAACCATTTATATGCTGAAGCTCCATCACCTAACCTGGAATATAAAGTAGTGAAGACAGCCTGTGTCATCGCCGGTGTACCGGCATCAGGGACTCTGGATTCATAATAAGTAAGATCACGTTTGATAGCAACAGGATCTTTTATTTCTTTTAATGGATAGGAGAGCAGATTGACATCAGCTTGTTTTATTCCTTCACCGTGATAGGCTGCATGTTCACTTGTAGTGCCATCAGGAAGTTTTAATATAGGAATGTTTTGAGCGACCAGGTTCCAGTCGGGATTCGGTTCAATCATCAGAAGTTTTGCTGCTTCAGTGGCAAACTGGAGATTAGCTTTTGCAGCCGCATTGGTAAAAGCATTATTATCTACATTCTCTGCCCACTCATCCGCGGCAACTACATTTTTGATATCATATTTTCCCGGTCCATTGCGCTCTACCCTACTTGCCCAAAAGTCAGCAGTCTCTTTAAGTATAGGATATCCTTTATCTCTGAGCCATTGTTTATCCTGGGTTACACAATAATAATTCCATGCAGCAATAGCTACGCAAGCTGTGATATGATGTTCAAATGGACCACTCAGAGCCCAAACCGGAGTTTCTTCCACTCCGGTAGCTGCACTCTCCCAGGGAAACATAGCGCCTTTAAATCCTTTGCCAAATGCATTCTTCTTAGCTGCATCTAATCTTTGAAAACGATATTCGATTATACTCTTTGCTAAGAGTGGTTGCAATACTAATAAAGATGGATACATCCACAACTCCGCGTCCCAAAACACATGTCCGTTATATCCAAGACCACTCAAACCCATAGGTGACGGAGAGAGTGCAGTTCCTTCCCTGGTAAAAGCATATAGATGATATAGCATACTATTGATATCCTGTTGCGCCTGTGAATCTCCATCGATGACAATATTACTTTTCCAGAGTTCAGCCCATGCTTTATGATGGAATTCTTTTAATCGCTCAGTACCTTCAAGCTTTGCATAGATAGTCAATCGCTCCGCTTCATTCAATGGATCGTCATGATGAGCTGATGTGATTGATGATCCTGCTATGGCAAACCGGTATGTTTGATTCGCAGGAAGTGATTTTGAAAATTTCAACAAGTGCATGTTGTTGTCCCACATTTCGTGAATGATACGCGGTTCCTCACCATGCTTTTCATTAAATAAAAAAGTATTCGACGCACAAAGTTGTAGCTTACCTGTAGGGCTTTTAGCAGAAGAAGTCAATAAACTTATTGTTACATGTGGCCGGTCTATTTCATTATAATAATTTTCTACATCCCGCAAAGCATCTGGAGCTTCCATTACAGATGCCGCAGTGATCTTAATGTCTTTATGAGGAATGATGGCCACGTCCATCAATACGCAATACGGTAATTGTCTTAAGGCCATATACGAATATTGAACAGTCGCTTTATCTGCATAATCAAAAGAACAATTGAAAGTAGCTTCTTTAAAATCCATAGATTGTGTGAGCCCATGGATATGCTGCGCATCTATTCGTTGCCCGTCTATCTCCAGGTACATATTTAGCAAATTAAAACTCTTCAGAAAATTGCTTACTCTACCACGTCCATACAAATCATAGGCTCCGGCCAACACTACATCTTTGACTTTGAATGGTTCAGGGGATGAAACAATTCCGATCATACCATTGGCAGCCGTGATTCCATAATACTGTGATGGATTAATCGTCGTCGCCGTTATTTTCCATGGATCTATAGGTTGAGTAATAAGCTGATTAAGGGGAAGAAGAAATATAAAATAAAATATTTTTGTTTTCATCGGGCATAGGATTGAATAAATGGTAAAATACAAATCTCACTCAATTAATTGTAAGGCCCAACAAAACTCGCTTACCTTTGAATGAAAATACTTCAATCATGAAAAAAAGACATTTTCTTAAAAGCGTTGGTGCCCTTGGTTTGTTTTCAATCATTCGCAGCAACCCATTAAATGCTGAATCCGCTTCAATGAGTTTTACCAACATGCTAATATCTCCTACAGATCAATACACCTTACCACCTCTGGATTTTGCATTTAGTGCACTGGAGCCACATATCGATGCCAAGACTATGGAGATTCACCACGACAAACATCACAATGCGTATATCACTAACTTAAACAAAGAACTTAGTACTAACGCAGCTGCTGCCAAAATGAGCCTGGAGCAATTATTTGCACATGTTTCCAAACAAACTCCTGCTATTCGAAATAATGGCGGAGGGCACTACAATCACACTATGTTTTGGAAATCATTGACGCCCACTCCTGCTTTAACCGGGCCCGCTGACCAATTAGGTACGGCTATCAACACCACATTTAAAGATCTGGCTAATTTTAAAGATATGATGAATAAAGCGGGAGCCGGCAGATTTGGTTCTGGATGGGCGTGGCTGGTTTCCGATGCAAAAGGAAAACTATCTATCGGCTCTACTCCAAATCAAGACAATCCTCTTATGGATATTGCTGAAATCAAAGGCCATCCATTATTAGGTATTGATGTTTGGGAACACGCCTATTATTTAAAATATCAAAATAAAAGAGCAGACTATCTCACTGCCATTTGGAATGTGGTCAATTGGGATGAGGTAGCGAAACGATATGCAGAGGCTAAAAAAATGATGCCAGCTAAGAAATAATCCTTTATAGACTTTTTTATTTATAAGTCAACGTAGAAACAAAAGGCAAATCAAATGATTTGCCTTTTGTCATTATATTTAATCAACACTTTAAAATTGAAATATATTGAACAAAAAAATACTTTTATTGGGAAGTGGTGAACTTGGTAAGGAGCTAGTCATTGCCCTTAAGCGGCTTGGTCAAACCGTCATTGCCGTTGACAATTATGCAAAAGCACCCGCTATGCAGGTTTCAGATGAATTTGAAATCATCGATATGTTGAATGGTGACGAGTTAGATCGAATAGTTCATAAACATAAACCGGATCTCATCGTTCCTGAAATCGAAGCCATCCGCACCGAACGATTTTATTCCTACGAAAAAGAACATATCCAGGTAATCCCCAGTGCGCGAGCAGCAAACTTTACAATGAACAGGAAATTAATTCGAGATCTCGCCAATAAAGAACTAGGGGTAAAAACTGCAAAATACTTTTATGCCACTACATTCGAACAATTTAAAGTAGCCGTATACGAAATCGGTTTGCCTTGTGTCGTAAAACCATTAATGTCTTCATCCGGAAAAGGTCAGAGTGTATTAAAATCAATGTCAGAACAACAACAGGTATGGGAATACGCAATTACAAATTCAAGGGGTGACCTTAAAGAAGTTATTATTGAAGAATTCATTTCATTTCATACAGAGATTACCCTTTTGACTGTAACTCAACGAAATGGTGAGACCTTATTTTGTCCGCCCATTGGTCATCGGCAGGAAAGGGGTGATTACATGGAGAGTTGGCAACCCGTTTTGATCTCAGATAAAGATTATCAGGAGGCTTGTCAGATTGCAGGAAAAGTAACTGCTGCATTGACCGGCACCGGCTTGTGGGGAGTTGAGTTTTTCCTTACGAATGAAGGTGTCTATTTTTCTGAACTAAGCCCCAGGCCACATGATACTGGTATGGTAACATTAGCTGGCACACAAAATCTTTCAGAGTTCGAATTACATGCAAGAGCCATACTTGGTTTACCCATTCCTGAAATACGATTGGAAAAGGCAGGAGCGAGTGCTGTAATATTAGCTCATTCATTGTCCGATGCATTTCTAATTTCAGGTTTAGAAAAAGCGCTCGAATCAACCAATACTGAGATTCGACTATTTGGAAAACCCAGCATCAGGCCATATCGAAGAATGGGGGTAGCTCTTGTACATGACGTCATTGAATCTGATACTGGAGATCTTAGAAAAAAAGCAAAACAAGTAGCAGATTGCATTACGATAACTTAAGCGTTTTTAAATTTATTGAGAAACACAATTACCCTTCGGACAAATAATAATCATTCTCTCAAGACTCCTTAATTTTGTACCATGCGAATCAGCCTTGCCCAAATAAATTCTCACATTGGCAATTTTGAAGGAAATCTTCAAAAAATATTACAGTATATCGATCTTGCTCGTGAGCAAGGTGCTGACCTGGTGATTTTTCCAGAATTATGTACTTGTGGTTACCCGCCGAGAGATTTTTTAGAATTCAAAGATTTTATTGATCAATGCAATCTTGAATTGGATCAAATCAGAAAAGCAACTACAGGTATTGCAGTTTTAGTAGGTTCACCTGTAGTCAATCCCGAAAGAGAAGGCAAAAATTTACATAACGCTGCTTTTTTTATGGCTGATCAAAAAATAGTATATCAGCATAATAAAACACTACTTCCTACCTACGATATCTTTGATGAATACCGCTACTTTGAACCTTCACATGAATTTAAAGTATTTGAATATAAAGGATTCAGGATAGCACTTACCGTTTGTGAGGACCTATGGAACCTGGGTAATGAAAATCCATTGTATACGGTTTGTCCAATGGATAAAATGATTGATCAAAATCCCGATCTTATCTTAAATATTTCTGCATCACCTTTTGCTTACGATCATGCACAGGAGCGCATCGACGTAATCCAGGCCAATGTATTCAAATACAAAAAGCCTTTGTTCTATTGTAATACAATCGGAGCTCAGACGGATATTGTATTTGATGGAGGCTCATTGGTCTTTAATGATGATGGTTCTTTATTAGATGAATTACCCTATTTTGAAGAATGCCTGAGATCGTATGATGTTTTGAAGGTGTCAGGCGATAGGTATGAGGAGTCAGGTATGAGGTATGAGGTAACTGGTGCTTCTGGATTTATAGCTGAGGCGCAGCCTAAGGAAAAATATAAACTTATACACGACGCTCTTATACTTGGTATTAGAGATTATTTTGGAAAACTGGGATTTAAATCTGCTGTTCTTGGTTTGAGTGGTGGTGTAGATTCAGCCCTTACAGCAACGCTGGCTGTAAATGCATTAGGTAAAGAAAATGTGACAGGATTAATGATGCCTTCCAGGTTCAGCAGCCAGGGCAGTGTAGATGATGCGGTTGCCTTAGCGAATAACCTTGGTATTTCATATCACATCATTGAAATCGAACCTATGTATGAACGATTCCTTAATCAGTTGCAGCCCATATTGGCAGACAAACCATTTAATGTCACCGAAGAAAATATCCAGGCCAGAATTCGTGGAACTCTACTGATGGCTACTTGCAATAAACTGGGTCATATTTTATTGAATACTACTAATAAAAGTGAGATGAGTGTAGGTTATGGTACGTTGTATGGCGATTTATGCGGAGGTATTTCTGTATTAGGTGATGTTTATAAAACTGAGATTTATAATTTAGTAAAGTATATCAACAGGGATAAGCAGATCATTCCGCAAAATACAATCACTAAACCGCCTTCTGCTGAATTACGACCCAACCAAAAAGATTCCGATAGTTTACCTCCTTATGAAATACTCGATCCAATTCTTTATCAATACATCGAAAAACGACAAGGCCCAAAAGAAATCATCACTTTGGGGTATGACGAAACATTAGTAAAACGAATCCTCAGAATGGTGAATATCAATGAATTTAAACGCGAACAAACTGCACCGGTAATCCGGGTTTCTTCAAAAGCTTTTGGTGTAGGGAGGAGAATGCCGATTGTAGGAAAATATCTAGGATGAGCAGAATTACAAATGACGAATTACGAGTGACGAATGACGATTGACGATTGACGATTGTAGATTGAAGATTAAAATGATTAAATGATTGAATGATTTTAGATTGATGATTAAATGATAGTAGGTTTAAGATTTTAGATTGAGGATTGAAAATGACTTATGATAAAAATTATACTGAAGAATTAAAAAATCGATTTAAAAGCTGGGCTATCCAAGTAGTGTTGTTCACACGTCAATTCCCCTTTTTAGCTGATTTTAAGGCTATCAGAAATCAGATGGTGAGGTGTGCTCCTTCCGCGGCAGCTAATTACAGAACTTCATGTCGGGCTAAATCAACTCCAGATATGATCAACAAACTTAAGATCGTTGAAGAAGAACTGGATGAAAGTATGTTTTGGATTGAGTTTGTAATGGAACTTGCCCCAGATTTAACCTTATCTTCAAAAACACTCCATACAGAAGCAAATGAATTGTTATCAATTATTGTTGCATCAATAAACACAATGAAACATAAATCGGATAAATATAAATAACCAAGATTGAATTTCAATCTCAATATCTATCTTTGGCGCT
>JBDTUE010000204.1:0-7970 GCA_040007895.1 Saprospiraceae bacterium
TTTTGCTGCCTGCCTGACCGGAAGGCAGGCTCGACCAGTATTTTGGCACAGTCCTATCCAAGATCCTGAATATCTGGTAGCTTAAATTATGGTTCAGAGTTTTTAATGCGATTTACCCACTTAAAACAGCGAAGAACTATTATTTTTAGACTGGAAATCAAAATCATTATTCTAAAAAATCTGGACTTTTTATGAAGTATCTATGGATGGCTTTTATGTGTAGTGCCCTTACGGTAATGTCACAAAAACCTATGTCAACCCTTACCGTCGACAAGATCATGCAAGACCCGAAATGGATTGGAAGCTCCCCTTCCTTCTTACAATGGGATAGAAACAGCACTGCTGTTTATTTTCGATGGAATCCCGATCGAAGTGCGGTTGATTCATTATATAAATATGTGATTAATACAGGAACCACTGCACCTGTGAAAGTTATTGTGGCTGATCAAAATAACCTTCAATTAAACAATACCCTGGTTTACAATGTGGACAGATCCATGTGGACCTTTGAAAAAAATAACAATATTTTTTTTCAAACAAATCAACATTCTTTTCCTATCCAGGTAACGAATACGGTGGAACGGGAATCACGACCAGGCTTTTCATTCAATGAGACCGTTATCACTTACACCAAAGGTGATAATCTTTTTGCCTGGAATATTGCAGATGGTACTACCACACAACTTACCAATTTCATTAAAGAAGCAGCTCCCAAAACATCTACTAATCTAAATGTCCAGGAATCCTGGTTAAAACAAGATCAGCTCAGGGAATTAATGGTGGTCTCCGAGAGAAAAAACAAAAAAGAACTGTCAGACTCATTAGCTAAGATGTATTCAGATCTCTATCTGCCTAAAGCTTTAAAACCCGTATATATTGAAGATAAAATCCTTGATGATGTCCAGATGAGTCCGGATGGAAGATACATCACCTACACGCTTACACAAGCTACTCATGATAAAAACTCTATTGTACCAAACTATGTAACCGAATCGGGTTTCACAGCCACCATTCCTGCACGAACTAAAGTAGGTGCCCATGAAGCCAACCAGGATTTATTCATTATAGACAAAATAAAAGATACTATCAGTAAAATTGATACTAAAGGACTCGAAGGCATTAGAGATATCCCTGAGTTTTTTAAAGACTATCCTGAGAAGTATGCTAAAATGAAAAAGGATAGTGCTACGAAAACGGTTAATTTTTCTTCGATCAATTATTATCCCGGTTCCAGTGTCGGATTGATTGATGTACGGTCTATTGATAATAAAGATCGTTGGATCTGCCTGATGGATGGCGAGAACAAAAACATAAAAATAGTAGATCATCAACACGATGAGGCATGGATAGGTGGTCCTGGTGTTGGTGGTGGTTTTTTTGGTGCTAATATGGGTTGGATCGACAAAGATCAAATCTGGTATCAAAGTGAAACTACCGGATATTCTCATTTATATACCTATTCAATTAGTACCCATAAAAGGAAAGCTTTGACTCAGGGAAAATATGAAGTCCTTAACGCAACATTGTCAAGAGATCATAAAACTTTTTTTATCACTACCAATGAAGTCCACCCAGGAGAACAACATTTTTATCAATTAAGTATCGAAGGAGGAACTGCAAAAAAAATTACCTCGATGCCAGGTTCTAACCAGGTTACAATTTCACCGGATGAAAAGTATATTGCTTTTCTTTATTCTACTACAAATCATCCCTGGGAATTATATATTCAGGAGAATAAACCAGGACAGAATCCAATTCAAATTACAGATAAAGCCATGTCTTCAGAGTTCAAATCCTATGCATGGCGACAACCTGAAATCATCACGATAGATGCCTCTGATCATGCCAAAGTGTATGCACGGATTTATAAACCAGATAAAAAAACCAGCAATAAAGCAGCTGTGATTTTTGTACACGGTGCGGGCTATTTGCAGAATGCACACAAATGGTGGAGCAGTTATTTCCGGGAATATATGTTCAATAATTTACTGACTGATTTAGGTTATACGGTTTTGGACATTGATTACAGGGGCAGCGCCGGTTATGGAAGGGATTGGCGTACCGGAATTTACAGGTATATGGGTGGTAAAGACCTCAGTGATCATATCGATGCAGCTCATTTTTTGACCGCAACTCAAGGAGTTGATCCTAAAAAAATAGGAATTTATGGTGGGTCATATGGTGGATTCATCACCCTGATGGGCCTATTTACAGCTCCAGAAGTATTTGGTGCCGGAGCTGCGTTAAGACCGGTGACTGACTGGGCTCAATACAATCATCCTTATACTGCCAATATCCTCAATGAACCAGCTACGGATAGTATTGCCTATAAAAAATCCTCACCATGGTATTATGCAGCCGGGCTTTCAAAACCGTTGTTGATTTGCCATGGCATGGTCGATGTCAATGTGCATTACCAGGATGCGGTGAAACTCGCTCAGCGGCTAATTGAATTGAAAAAAGAAAATTGGGAACTGGCTTCTTATCCAATGGAAGACCATGGATTTGTAGAGCCTTCCAGTTGGACGGATGAGTATAAAAGGATCTTGAAATTATTCCAGTTAAACCTGAATAATACTACAGGAAAGACAACAAAAAAATAAAACCGTCGTTCGTTTCGGGTTAAAGATCTATTTTTTCAAATCAAAGCTATTCTATAAACACACCTCTTTATTAGTATGAATAATCCTAATATTAAAAACCTTCAAATAGAAATATTGTCGGATAACTGGTATACTTTGAATAAAGTTTCCTTTGATCAATTCTCTACGAACCAGGGATGGCAACATGTTGAACGGGAAGCGTATGATCGTGGTAATGGAGCTGCTATATTATTGTACAATGCAATTCAAAAAACAATAATTCTTACTCGGCAATTCAGGTTGCCAACGTATATCAATGGCAATGAAGATGGCATGATGATAGAAGCATGTGCCGGCTTGCTGGATGATCTGGAACCTGAGGAATGTATCCGGAAAGAAACTGAAGAAGAAACCGGCTACCGGATAAAAGAAGTAAAAAAAGTCATGGAAGCGTATATGTCACCGGGCTCCGTGACTGAAATTTTACATTTTTTTATTGCAGAATATGAACACAAAATGAAAATCAACGAAGGTGGAGGCCTGTCTGAGGATCATGAAAATATCGAAGTGATGGAAATCCATATAGATGAATCTTTGAAGATGATTAAAGAGCATACCATCAAAGATGCCAAGACCATCATGCTGATTTATTATTCAATCGTTCACAAACTTTTTTGATTATGAATTGTTTCCATTGTTTGATTATCCATGATTAAACTTTTTCTATCAGTAATTATTATATTCGCCATTATGAATTATTTTTTCAATTTTATTACCTATACCACGCTTATTGGAATATTGAATATTCCCTTTACGAGAAATGCTAACGAAAAAAGACCAGATCATGTATCCATCGGAACACAGTCATTGTATGATTTTAAAATGAAAGTCCTGGATGCAGATTTGGAAATAGAATTATCAAAGTATAAAGGCAAAAAAGTGGTCATCCTCAATGTGGCCTCTGCCTGTGGATATACCCCGCAATATGCTAATTGGCAAAAATTTCAGGAAATACAAGGCAGAGATGGTCTTTCCCCCGTAGTAGTACTTGGTTTTCCTTCTAATGATTTTGGCCAACAGGAACCAGGTACTGACCATGATATTGCCACTTTTTGTGAGAAAAACTATGGTGTCACTTTTCAAATGTTTGAAAAAATTACTGTTAAAGGCGAAAACAAACATCCCCTTTATAAATGGTTATCCACTAAAGAACTCAATGGCTGGAATGACAAAGAACCAACCTGGAATTTCTGCAAATATGTAATCAATGAAAAAGGTGAATTAACTAATTACTTCGGATCAAAAGTATTGCCTACGGATGAAGTATTTTTAAAAGCGATCGGTTGGCAATAAACTGCTATCAGAGATCCTATTTCATTTCTATTCAAAGTCTTTATACAATAAATACTTTTTCCGGATCAACTTATATGCTGCTATATCAAGTTTCCAAGTGGCCCTGATTTCTTCTTCTGATTTACCAGCTTTGATTTGTGCAGTCAATTCATCATTGCCGGCAAGTTTATTAAAGTAATGATTAGTAAGGAAAAAGGAATCCCGGCCCTTCATATTGCCATATGCTTCAAGCAACCACTTGAGATTTATTCTCTTCCAGGATTTTATCTCTTCCATAGGTATATCCGATAGATTGTATCCGTGACAAACCTGATTTAAATATTTTGGAGACTTAGCCCCCGGCATACTGACAGGTGTAAATAGGTAGTCCCCCATTGAATATTTGGGATGTCCAAAAACAATAAAAGGTGTAGATGTACCTCTTCCTTCGCTCCAGTCAGTTCCTTCAAAAAAGCATATAGATGGATATAACAAGGTGGCTCTCAGGTTTGGAATGTTTGGAGAAGGTTTTACGGGTAATTCAAAACTCATGGTATGATCATAGTTTTTGCAGGGGATTACGGTGAGATCACATTTTATTTTATTTGCCAACCAACCTTCACCATTGATCATTAAAGCGTACTCACCTATGCTCAGTCCATAGACTACAGGGACTGGATGCATCCCCACAAATGATTCGAAACCACTTTTTAATACTGGACCATCCACATAATAACCATTTGGGTTAGGCCGGTCAAGGACGATCATAGGTACATGGTGTTCTGCACATGCTTCCATCACCAAAGTCAAGGTAGAGATGTAGGTATAAAACCTGACCCCTATATCCTGAATATCAAAAACGATGACGTCGAGATCTTTTAGGTCATCTCCGGTAGGTTTCTGATGGTCACCATAAATAGAGATCATGAGGATTCCTGTTGATTCATCCATAGAGGTCTTAATTTTTTCTCCTGCATCGGATTCACCATTAATACCATGTTCCGGCACTAAAATTTTTGTAATATTTATTTTGAGTTTGAGCAAGGAGTCCACCAGGTGATGCTTACCAAGGATAGAAGTCTGGTTGACCACCATTCCGACCCGTTTCCCTTTGATCAGATGGAGATAAGCCTGTAAATCAGAGGCACCAGCCAGAGGTTCATCCACAGGAAGTACTGTTTTATCCGGCGAAGAAAATTTTATTCCAGAATATCCGGTGCAGGATTGAATCATGATCCAGCTGCTCAAAAACAATTTAAAGAAAAACATAATATGAAAGAGGTATTTTTGAAACCGCAATACGGTAAAATTAAGTGATGCAACATAAATACGCTGTAATAGATATAGAGACTACGGGCGGACAGCCCCGTCATGATAAAATCATAGAGATTGGTATCATCCTGTATGACGGTCAAAAAGAAATCGATCGCTTCGAATCGTTGATCAACCCAGGTATAGCCATTCCACCTATTATTACAAGGCTTACTGGCATCACCAGTATGATGGTGGCAGATGCACCGATGTTTTATGAAGTGGCCCGGCAAGTAGTTGAGTTTACTAAAGACGCTGTTTTTGTCGCGCACAATGTGCGTTTTGATTACAATTTTATCCGGGAAGAGTTTGCACGACTTGGATATACTTATAGCAGAAAACAGCTTTGTACCAAACGATTAGCCAGGAAATCTATTGAAGGACTCCGTTCCTATAGCCTTGAATCTCTTATTAATTATTTTCAAATCAAAGTAAAAAACAGACACCGGGCTTTGGATGATGCTTATGCGGCAAGTATAGTCCTGGATCATGTTTTAAAACAGCAAGATCACCAGGCTATGGCTATGGATATGATCCACCAGGGGGTAAAAGAATCCCGGCTGCCCGCATCGCTTACATTGGAGTATTTACATAGTCTTCCGGAAGCATGCGGAGTTTATTACTTCCATAATGTACATGGAGATGTCATCTATGTCGGCAAAAGTATCAATATCAAAGAAAGGATACTTCAGCATTTTGCAGATCATACGAATAAGGCTACCACCTTACAACAACAAGTGGATACCATTACCTATGATATCACTGGCAGCGAATTATTGGCTTTATTGAAAGAGAATGAAGAGATTAAAAAAATAAAACCCGAAGTAAACAGGCAATTGCGCAAAAAAGAACTTCCTTTCGGGCTCTTTAGTTTTATGGACCAGGATGGTTATCTCCGTTTTGTAGTTCATAAACTGGGAGAACCAGATCCTGAGCTCACGCTTATAAAAAAATTCAGCACCCCGGCCAATGCTAAATCATTTGTAGTAGCTGCGATTGAAAGACATCAATTATGTAACAAACTCACCGGAATTGAAAAATATGGTGGAGCTTGTTTTAATCACCACATTGGTAAATGCGAAGGAGCTTGTCTTCAACGAGAATCGCCTTATTCATATAATCAACGAGCTATCCTTGTCACCGGCCAGGTATTTGCATTCAATGATTCTTTTTATCATGTTGAACCAGGAAGGTCACAGGAAGAAAGAGCTGTCTTGATGATCAAAAACGGTAAATGCATCGGATACCATTATACGGATGAATTAGATCAAACCTATCCCGATGAATCCATGCTACAACCCCTGTTAGCCGATGATGATTCACGGATGATTTTGAAAAATTATTTTGCCAAGAAAAAGGGTAAGAAAACGAAATTTAGTAATGATGTATTTGATTTGTAACAATATTGATTTTTATGTAAGCAGCAATTTAATTAAATAAACTGTTTGACCTTGAATATCGATGATAAGTATTCCTTTAATTTCTTACAAAAAAGCAAAATGGATCTTATTTTCCTTAGCACTGATTATAAGCTTTTCGACGAACGCTCAAATAGGCGATTTCGAAATCAGTACGGATATAGGCAAGCCCAAATACAAAGGCTCTTCAGTCTACAATAACGAAGATCAAACGTATACTATAAAAGGGGGTGGCTATAATATTTGGTTCAATTACGATGAGTTTCATTATTTATATAGAAAGATCAAAGGGGATTTTTTACTATCTGCCAATTTTGAAATGATAGGGAATGAAAATGGAAGTGGCCACAGAAAGACCGGATGGATGATAAGAGAATCCTCTGATGATAATGCGGTCTGCATCCTGACTTGTCTTCATGGAGATGGTACAGGCCGGCTTACAAGTCGGATTCTCAGAGGAGCCTTTATGCGGGACCCTGAAGAAATGATCTTTTTTCCCAAACAATATTATGGCGAAAATATAATTCAACTGGAGCGAATAGGAAAAAAAATAACAATGCGTATAGCCCATCCCGGTGAACCTCTTGAAGAAATGGGATCTGTACTATTGAATGATTTAAAAAATGAAGTATTGGTAGGTCCATATGTATTGGCGCATGATACCACTTCATTACAAGAAGCCAAAATATGGAATGTACGCATCACTACTCCCGTATCTCCTGATTGGATCCCGAATATAAAAGTCAAATTGCCATCTAATGAAAATGTACTTACTGGCAGTAGATTAGAAACCGTAAATATTAATACGGGCATGAGAAAAATTATCTATGAATCATCCAATGGATTTACTAACCCCTATTACCTTAATCCAGAAAATAAACTTTGTTTTCAACAAAAAGATAAAACTTTTGGAATCTCTACTAACGGTGGCTCCCCAATAGAAATACAAAATGCAAAGGCACCCACCGACAAATTGGATGATGGAAATTATATATACTTTCAAAATGGAATACGAAGCACCAATCAAATCTGGCGAAAGAAAAAAGATGAAACAGAAACTATACAACTGACCCACGATCTGGATCAAGCCTGGTTTCCACATGTATCTCCGGACGGGCACTGGATAGCTTATGTGTCATTTTCTCATATTTCAAATCCCAAAGCACCCATGTTGTTTCAAAATGTTCAGTTAAAAATTTTACCGTTGTCCTCCATCGGGGCACCTAAAACTATCGCCTATTTTTTTGGTGGTAAGGGAAGTTTTGAAAATTATGGTTGGTCGCCGGATAGTAAATCCATTGTATTTATGAGCAATTATTAGTTGGCA
>JBDTUE010000205.1:0-7891 GCA_040007895.1 Saprospiraceae bacterium
CTCCCATCTCCTAACTCCTAACTCCCATCTTCCAACATCTAACTTCTATTTCAAATGAATCGATTTATATCCCTGCACGATGTTTCAGATAAGGAAGGCCTTTTAAAAAAAGCCTTGTCTATTAAGCAAGATCCATGGCATTATGAAAAAGCCGGACATCGCAAGTCTATCGGACTTTTATTTTTCAATCCCAGTCTTCGAACCCGCATGAGTACACAACAAGCAGCTCAGCGATTGGGTATGCATGTAATAAGTATGAATGCAGATCAGGGATGGAAAATAGAATTTGAAGATGGTGCAGTAATGGATGCTGATAAAGCGGAGCATGTAAAAGAAGCCGCACGGGTAATGAGCCAGATGGTCGATATCATAGCCATTCGATCTTTCCCGGGTTTACTGAACCGGGACAAAGATTACCAGGAAGAAGTGATGAATTCATTTGTAAAGTATTCTACTGTCCCTATCATCAATCTCGAATCGTCTACCCTACACCCTTGCCAGTCTTTTGCGGATATGGTCACTATGGAGGAGCATCGTAAAAAAGCAAGGAATAAAACTAAAGTAGTCCTTACGTGGGCCCCCCATATCAGAGCTTTACCTCAGGCTGTTGCCAATAGTTTTGCGCAGTGGTCATTGGGTTATGATTATGATTTGACGATCACACATCCTGAAGGTTATGAATTGGATTCAAACTTTACTCATGGAGCTAAGATCGAATACGATCAGGATAAAGCGTTAGCAGATGCAGACTTTGTCTATGCAAAAAACTGGAGCAGTTATCAGGAATATGGAAAAGTATTATCTCAGGATCCTTCCTGGATGATTACGGGCAAGAAAATGAAATTGACGGACGATGCTTATTTTATGCATTGTCTGCCTACACGTCGTAACCTGGAAATAGCAGATGACGTATTGGATAGCCCTTATTCTCTTGTGATCAAACAAGCTGAAAACAGAATTCATGCAGCTCAAGCTGTATTGCATGAAATCCTGACTAAGAACTAAAAAATTATTTTTTAATAATTAGTTCCTGTCATCGAAGATTACTTACCCCATCTTTTAGCGGCTAATTCCTCAGCCATCTTCATAAGGTCTATTCCTACTATTTCCTTATTCGTCTTAATTACCTGTTCCCTTAGTTTTATAGGAATTTTATTGAATCCACAGTAAGCACCCATGATAGCCCCGGTCACTGCTCCGACGGTATCATTATCCCGTCCATAATTAATTACAAACTCCATAGTCTTTAAGAAATCTCCCTGCCCCATAATCAATCCGGTAAGATTAATAACATGAATTTCTGCTGAGTGAAACATAAAATCTTTATTTCTTTTGTCCAGCAATTCATATGCTTTCTGAACTTGCACGTAATAATCCGGAGAATAGGCATACTTGATTGGCAATTTTGTTTCAGCGCCTGCTTTAAGATCCTTTACCTGATCAGATATATACAAAGCATCTTTATAAGATTGATACGATATCCTTCCGGTAAGCCGGCTATTTATGAAACGGAGTGGATCCACCGATTTACAGACCTGCATGATTTGTTCTATAGTGACCCCCGGTTTCATAGCTTCTGAAACTAATGCAGCTGTCAATCCTGTAATGTCCCTGCCATAACCTATATCATAAATACCAAGCCGGTAAGCCTCTGTATATGCATGTACAGGAGATGACGGAAAATAAGCGCCTATTAATGGTGCATATAACATTCCCGCACAGACCATCTCACCGCCATAAAATTTATTCAAAGCATACGTATACCCTTCCATATCATTTGCTATATATGGTTTTGACACTTTAGCCCATTCCTGTAAAAAATTGATTTGCAACATTTTTTTCTCAATGGGTTCAGGATCAAATGTTTTGATTTGGCTAAGTTCTTTAAGTTGACGTTCATAAATCTGAATCAAATGGCCTGCAAATTTTTTTGAATCGAGCGAATCCGGTGAGGTACCCTGATTCATTAAATATTGATAGGTAATATATTTCCACCTTGTGTCGTCCGTAGTACTACCACCTGGCATCCAATCTTCCCATGGACCTTCTGCGCCACCCTCTCTCATGTGGATATCTAATGAATCTACAAATCCTACGGTAGCTGAGATATCTTTGCGATTCCATCCTTCCGTCGGTGCACCCATGGCATCCCCTATCGCTGAACCCACAATGCTGCCGAGGAGTTTATCCAAATACATTTCGTAAGTCAAAGCAGAATCAATCTTAAATACAGTAGGCTTATTAAAACTGGACCATTGGGGCATAGGGAATGAAGCCGATCCTTCCTTTTTTCCACAGGACTCGCCGGCGATTAGAAAAACCAATAAGCAAATTGAATGTTTTAACATCCTGCGAAGATATATGAGTAATTGACTTGACTTTTAATCTTAAAACATCAATTTCTTCAAAGCCCATCCCAATAATACTTTTTTCTCTTCCAGCGTAAGATCTACCGGAAGCTGGGCTAAACCAATCAATCGCCGTATGATTTCTATGCCGGCGATCTGCCACATATATTCGATGTCAAACGACGATGAATAACTATACTCCCCAATAAATTCCTTAATCATGGCTTCCTCTACTCTGGCCATTTTACAATGTCCCAGCAGGATACCCAGGTCATATTCTGCATGACCGATAAAACTAAATTCTGGATCTATAACTTTAAATCCGTTCCCGGAGTCTAACCAACTTCCAGGATAAAAATCTCCATGAATTAAATATTGTCCTGTTGATAAATAAGATTTTTTTAGTGTTTGAACCTGGGATTTCAATTGTGTACTTTCAAAGAATGGCTGAGCAATGTCCAGCAAACCCGGTTGTATCTGATCCAGATCAAAACCTTCATTATGCCTATATGGGTAGTCAAAGATATGTTCGGCATTGAGTTGTCTCAGCTCCATATTATCCGGAAATGATTCAGGAACCTCTAGTTGATGCAATCCTGAAAGAAAAGCTATTCCTTTTTTTCCAGGAAACTTATGCGCATTTCCCCGCTGGTATAAATACGTAAAATCAGATCCTGTACCAAGATCTTCAAGGATCATCAAATGATTTGCCGGATCATAAGCGATATATACGGGCATTTGTTTTTTTAAATATTCATTGACCCGGATTGTTTTATAGAACGTATGTTCAACTTCTATTCTATTTAATGGTGCCGGTATGACCGGGTATTTATGAACAAAAGGCTTGGACTGTTTTAGTATGATAGAACTACCATCGTTCAGAAAAGTCCGAAGGACTACATTCATGTTTCCTTCACCGGCCTTTTCTGTCCGGGTCACTTTGCCTTTGAGATTCCATTCAGGATGAGAGGCTAAATAATCATCAATGCTTTCAAATGTAGTCTCAAGATTTAAATCAAATAAATTGGGCATTGGGATTCAGGAATAATTTTCTCTTAGTGTTTTGAAGGAGGCTATGAACTCAGAATCTTTAGCTCCACCCGTTGATTTCTTGCCCTACCTTCTTTAGTGGCATTGGTATCGATTGGTTTTCTCCGGCCATATCCAATGGATGTAATTCTATCTTTTGGAATACCTTTTTTAATAAGGTATTCATACACGGCTTTGGCCCGCAAGGCAGATAAGCTATCGCAGAAATCATCTTTTGGTAAACCATTGGTATGACCACCGATTTCGACAATCAGGGTTTTGTTTTCCATCAAAAAATTATAGATATCATCTATCGCGGGGTAACTCTGTGGGGGGATTGAATCGCTATTTGCAGTAAAATACAGGTTATTAATTTTTATGATTTCGCCTATTTTAGGTTTAAAAACAACTCCTGGATCAGGCGGTGAAGGTGTAGTTGGTTTCCATACCGGACCTTGTTGTACAGGAGGTTTAGGTTTAGTAACCACTATTGGTTTAGCCGTTTCAATGGGAGCGTTACAGGAGACACCGACGATATCAGAAGCATTATCGACCAATACATTTCCATTATAGGGCAATAAAACCGGTGTTTTAAAAAAAGCTTCTAACATGATGTATTTATAATCCGACTTCGGTTTGAACCTGAAGAAATATTGTTTCCATTCATAATTATCTATGGGCGGACTTTCTGCAAGAAGTTCAGACCTGCCACAGGAAATATTCCCGCCCCAGATACGAAGGACTACCGGAATATTAAAATTAAAAGTAGAGTCGCTGCGGGTTATGATCGGTGCATTATCCCTGTTATTAGTACCACTTTTATATTTTTCAGCACTGGACAAATAGATACTGAAGTTATAACATAAGCCTGCTAATAATGGTTTTTCGAGCATTTGGCTCATCCGCTCCCAGGTATCATTATTCCTCACTACCAATCCCAAATAGGTCTTGCCTTGAAATGCAGGCTTGTTTACTTCCCAATAGTTACCCGGATGAACATCGGGTGGAGATTCACCCTGAAATCCGCAATCTGTCCACCCCATAGGAGCGGAACTTTGCTTGGGTGTATCTTCAAAAGAAGGATTGATCAATCGTATAGTGTCTGATTTGATTTCATTTTGCCCATTGACACTACATACGAATAGTAAAAAGCAATAGGAATAAATACCGGAACGCAAGAGTATGTTATTCATTCTGTAATGCAAAAATACTGGAATGTTGCACAATACGAAACCCCGTCAAGTGGGGGATAGTGAATATTAGGTTAATACTGTAAATCATCTTAAACACATGGAATGATCTTAATAAAAACAAAATATTCAATCAACCTTTATGAAAAAGCATTCAATCCTGTAATGTCCATTCCAGTAATCAATAGATGCACATCATGGGTACCTTCATATGTAAGTACTGTTTCGAGATTCATCATATGTCGCATTACAGGATATTCATTCGTAATCCCCATACCACCAAAGATCTGTCTTGCTTCCCGTGCAATCGTTAGAGCCATGAATACATTATTTCGTTTGGCCATAGAGATTTGAGCAGGGCTTGCTTTGCCATCGTTAGCTAAAGAACCCAATCGCCAGGCTAATAATTGCGCTTTGGTAATCTCTGTAATCATCTCCGCCAGTTTTTTTTGAGTTAGCTGGAACTGACCAATGGGTTTATTAAACTGAATTCGTTCCTTTGAATACCGAAGTGCACTATCATAACAATCCAATGCTGCCCCGATAGCTCCCCACGCTATACCATATCTTGCTTTAGACAAGCAGGATAATGGTCCTTTTAACCCTTTGATATCGGGGAACACCTGGGACTTTGGCACTTTGACATCCTCAAATACCAATTCTCCGGTGATGGAGGCACGCAATGACCATTTCCCATGTATCTCCGGTGCAGAAAATCCTTTGCTATCTTTTTCAACTACCATACCGCGAATAATTCCTTCATCATCCTTAGCCCAGACCACCGCAATGTCAGCAATAGGTGAATTGGTGATCCAGAGTTTTGCCCCGTTAAGAATATAATGATCGCCCTGATCTTTGATACGGGTAGTCATTCCATTGGGATCAGAACCATGATCAGGCTCAGTCAGTCCAAAACAACCAATCAATTCTCCGCTGCCAAGTTTAGGCAGGTATTTTCTTTTTTGTTCTTCAGAAGCATACTTATAGATTGGATACATAACTAAAGAACCTTGCACAGATGCCATAGACCGGATTCCACTATCACCGCGTTCGAGTTCCTGCATGATGACGCCATAGGCTATCTCATCCATACCCTGCCCACCATACGTTACCGGGAGGCTTGGTCCAAAGGCACCGATTTCAGCTAAACCTTTAAACAAATGAGTCGGACATACTGCCCGATTAGAGTAGTCTTCGATAATCGGGCTCACTTCTTTTTTTACCCAATCCCTGACCGTCTGTCTCGCTAAGAGGTGAACATCAGTCAATAAATCATCTACACCATAATAGTCATGATGTTGATATCGGTCTTCTTTATTACTTGATTTCATAGTATCAGATTAAAGGAGCACAAAAATAAGAATTAGCTATCCATGACCTGAAAATTTGATTTACTACCTTTGCCTTGTTGTATGAATAAGAGTAGAATAGGCATAGAAGGTATACGGATATTTGCCCATCACGGTTATTATGAAGAAGAGCGAATGATTGGTCGCGAGTTTGTAACGGATATTTATATTTCAATGAACCTGGATAAAGCAGGAGATTCAGATTATTTGGCAGATACACTCGATTATGAACAAGTTTTAAACATCTGCAAAGAAGAAATGGCCATCACTTCCAAATTACTGGAGCATGTATGTGCCCGAATAGGGAATAGAATTAAAAAGCTAATTAAGGACGAATGTTCTGTGCTTATTCGAATTAGTAAGGAAGCTCCATTACTTTCTGTACCATTGGATCGATTCTTTGTAGAAATGACTCTATAACAAAAGGCAGGATTTTCAGTTACATCCTTTTTAAAACCAACGTTTGGATTGAAACGATTCCGATTTAATACTTTTATAACTAACTAAACCGTTAACTAAAGCGTTGATACTGTAAATAAACTCATGAAAAAATTATTCGTATTGATCATAGCCCTTGGAATGGCCTCCTGTGCTGAATTGCAAACTCTTAAATTACCTAGCATACCGGGTATTCTTGGGGGTGAAGAGATTGGAAATGGTATAAAAGAAGCTTTAAATAATGGTATTAGCAAAGGTTCTGATCTTTTAAGTCAGCTGGATGGATACTATAAAAGTCCATATAAAATTTTATTGCCGGCAGAGGCTTCTAAAGTCATTGATAAATTAAAGATTGTCCCTGCTTTTGCAGATGCAGAAGAAAAACTTACACTTCGCCTCAATAGAGCTGCGGAACTTGCAGCTAAAAAAGCAGCGCCTATTTTCCTGCAGGCCATAAAAGAAATGTCCTTTAAAGACGCTACTACTATACTTATGGGGGCCGATACGGCAGCGACCGGATATTTAAGAGAACGAACTTACTCTCCACTTTACAGTCAATTCCATCCAATTGTGCTTGATGCTTTGAATGAAGTACACGCTGCAGAATATTGGGAATCCGCTGTAACTGCTTATAATAAGATCCCATTTGTAAAAAAGACAAATCCAAAACTCGATGACTATGTCACGGATCAGGCACTTAAGGGTCTATTCTCGATGGTTGCAAAAGAAGAAATTGGTATTCGTAAAGATATTAGCTTGAGGACAACCGATCTTTTAAAGAAGGTATTCGCTAAGCAGGATAAGAAATAGATTGCTACCAAAAGATAATGATAAGGCTAATCGATTATTTGGTTAGCCTTTTTCATTTCCGGGAAGGAAATTAACGCTTAAATCCAATAACTCTTGGATAATGAATTGATATGAAACTGTTTACGCATTCAAATTAATTATTCTTAGGTATCCCAAGTTACATACCGTAGTTTCGCCCAGTTTTTCACACGTATTTAATGGATTTATACCCATTTTTGTGCCTGTTTGTTTAATTTCTAAAACGTCCATTATTATATGAGTACTCTTTTTGACAAGGTATGGGATAAGCATGTGGTCCGTAAGATCGAAGGTGGACCAGATATTTTATTCATAGATCGGCATTTCATCCACGAGGTTACCAGCCCCGTTGCTTTTTTGGGTCTCGAAGAAAGAGGTCTGAACGTCTTATATCCCGATCGCACGTTTGCTACAGCGGATCATAATACTCCTACTATAAATCAACATCTTCCGGTTCAGGATGTTCTTTCTGCCAATCAATTATTGGCTTTAGAAAATAATACCAAAAAGTACGGTATCTCTCACTGGGGGCTTAATAATCCTAAGAATGGAATCGTACACGTAATAGGTCCTGAGAATGGTATTACTCAACCTGGTATGACCATCGTATGTGGTGATTCACATACTTCCACCCATGGCGCATTCGGAACTATTGCATTTGGAATCGGGACTTCAGAAGTAGAAATGGTGCTTTCTTCCCAATGCATTA
>JBDTUE010000206.1:0-7875 GCA_040007895.1 Saprospiraceae bacterium
AGGTTTGTTGAAATTCAGCATCTGTAAACCCATGGTTTAATTCTTTATAATAATGTCAATAAAATAACTTCATTACATCGTCCAAGGATTTTTATTTTGAGTAGATTGCCAGATGACAAAGTCGAGAAGCAATCCCACTACCGGCCCTTTGTCATAAATGGATATCGATTTGCCGGCCTCTGCACCTTGTTTTCCAAAAGGGCCATCGCTCCATGGGATACTTCAACATCAATATGTGCATTCTCATTGATTAAACAAAACGAGCCGGTAGAAATTATTCCCGATTCTTCATTACATTGAATGTAGAATGGTAGAAATCAAACAATGCAAAGACTATAATCCAGGTCAATTAGAACAAATTATTGAATTAATGTCTCAATTATGTCCTGAATGTCCAGCCATGACCCGAGATCATTTTGATCAATTATTGAATCATGCAACTACCAAACTTTTTATCGCAATGGATCAAGGCCAGATTCTCGGCTCTCTTACTCTTGCCTGGTATCCAGTCCCCACCACCATAAGGGCCTGGATAGAAGATGTCGTTGTAGATAAAAACCACAGAGGTAAAAAAATAGGAGAAGCTTTAATTCTGCATGCTATCGAAGAAGCTAAAAGATCAGGGATCAAACAGGTGGACTTAACTTCCCGCCCTGATCGGATAGAAGCAAATAAATTATATCTCAAACTTGGGTTTCAAAAAAGAGAAACCAATGCGTATCGGTTGTATATAAACTAAAAAGCCCAATCATTGCGATCGGGCTTTTTAAATATTGTAATGAATACAAAACTATTCTTCAGTCTTGATTTCAGGCTTTTTGAATTTTTTGTTGAATTTATCGATACGACCAGCGGTATCTACAAATTTCATTTTCCCGGTAAAAAACGGATGAGATTTATTTGAAATTTCCAATTTAATCAGAGGATATTCTTTGCCATCTTCCCAGGTGATTGAATCCTTAGTAGGTGTGCAGGATCTGCTTAAAAAACCTTCATTGGCAGAATAGTCTTTAAACACGACCATACGATAGTTTGAAGGATGAAGATCTTTTTTCATGATGCTTATTAAATTTTGGAGTGCAAATGTAACAATAATCCCAGGATTGTGCAAGGATCAGGGCGAAACAGGGCTGAGAAGTCTAAAAATTTTGGGAGACAGGTACAATATTATTTTATTCAACAAGATACGTATATATAATTCTATAATATTTTATCTAAAACTCTTGTAACTATCCTGTCACAGTACACTTCGTTGAATTCAAAGACGTTTTCTGGTCCATATTTCGAGTACAAATTAGCTTTAATCATAGCTTTTGCCCTGTTCAGTCTCACCTTGACATTGGATTCTGTGATGCTCAGGAGCTCCGCAGTTTCGGCTACTGTGTGTTGATTAAGCTCCCGGAGCGTAAATACGATTTTATAAGGATCAGGCAATTGATTGATAGCAGTTTCAATCAGGTGACCCAGTTCTTTGCGGATCATACTTCCTTCATCCATGGCAGATTCATTTTCAGGTTTTGACTGTTCGAATTGATCAGGACTATATGCACTATTCGTTATCCCTTTTTTATTCATCGTTAACCTGGATTGGTAACATTGATTCAGCATGATGCGTGTGATCCAGGTCTTAAACGTTGCTTTGTTTTTAAATTGTTGAATTGAATAAAACGCATTTAGATACGTGTTTTGCATCAGGTCCTCTGTATCCTCATGATTAAATCCATACGTGCGACCGATTTTATAGAGATATGGATTATAGCGGCGGACAATGATTTCATATAAAGGATGATCACCTTCAATGATACGGGCTATTAGATCTGTATCGCTGTATTGTTTGTATGCGAGTTTGGTGGCAGAGTAGATCATGATTCGACTCCAATTTTATGTTTTAAAACAAGATTTCCGCCGAGATAATTTCCAACCAATAACAATAATATCAACGTTGACTTTATCAATATAATCCATATAGAATCTTCCGTAAAATCCGGTAAACGTTTAATCTGAATCAAAGTAAAAATTGTAAATCCAATGAGAACAATGGAATTAACACCACCATGAATCAATACTTTCTGCACTAGTGATGTCCTGTTTTTAAATACCCAAAACAAATCAAACACTCCAAAGATAAACGCGAGCCATCCCAGTAAACAACCAATCGTATTTACATAAAACCCTGCTTTGATCAATTCAACAGAAAAAGTATACTTTCCCAGAATAGCAAATAAGACATGAACCGGAAACAAAGCTGAAGGAAAATGAATCAACATGATATGCACAGGATGACCAAAAATTTTCATTGAAACAAAGATCTAGAAAAATAAGAAGGTCAATAGTAAAATGCAGGCCAGGACGGCAACTAACGCGTGAGTTAATGCCAATGCCATCGGACTGTCTTTTCCTTTAAGATCACGGAAAAACATATAGAACCCAACCAGGGCGACCACTAAAAATAAGTACAAACTGATTTTAGGAAAATGATCCGGATGATTGTAAGAATAATAGGCTAAAATGCCTAAACCAGCGACAGCGAATATTCCATGAGAATAAATGACTAGTCTCGAGGAATCTTTCTTCGTTAGCCATTTAATCAAAGTCCATAAACCGGTACCAGCTGCTAATACAAATGAAACTAAAGCAATTTTTAACATAAACTAGATTTTGAAAGAATAGAGTAGGAATGAATCAAAAGGTTACAAGAGATTTGCTAAATTTTTAAAATTTAGTAAATCTTTCTTTTAGTCAAAAAAAAGATTAATCGATTCGACATTATGATTTTAAATTCTAATGAATTTACCAGCCGGGGAAAAAAGCATCTTCAATGTGTTCTATTTCATGCTCTCCATTTTTGTTGAGGATCACACTGATGATATCAAACCTGATTTTCCATTCATAGCCGGTCTTCGTCATATACACATTAGCGGCATCTATCATTAGCTCTTCCTTCTTCGCAGTAACAAATTCCGCAGGTTCACCAAAATAGGTATAACTCCGTGTCTTAATTTCTATAAAAATCAGTTGATCATCTTTTGTAGAAATGATATCGATTTCAGCTTTACTGAACCGCCAGTTGCGTTCAAGTATTTTATAACCTTTTTCCAGGAGAAAGGCCACGGCTATGTCTTCTCCCAGCATACCGATATCCTGATTCTTTGACATTATAGCAGACTAACTTATTACTTTTGCGACAATTTTAATTAAATATGTTATCAAGAATAAATCCAATCACTACACCTGCCTGGCAAAAGCTGGAAAAGCATTTCCAATTGATCGGCGATTCAAAAATGGCAGACCTGTTCGCTCAGGACTCTGCGCGGTTTGATTCATTTCACCAGACCTGGAACGAACTATTAATTGATTATTCAAAAAACAGGATCACTAAGGAAACCCTGGATTTACTAATTCAGCTTGCTAATGAATGTAATCTTTCCGCTTCTATAACGTCTATGTACCAGGGCGATAAAATCAATGAAACTGAAAACAGATCCGTGCTTCACATAGCTCTCAGAAACAGATCAAATAAACCCATCCTGGTGAATGGCAAAGATGTAATGCCTGAAGTCAACACAGTACTTGATCAAATGAGGTCATTCTGTAATCAATTGCATGAAGGCAAATGGAAGGGCTATCAAGGTCAACCTATTACGGATGTAGTCAATATTGGTATAGGTGGATCAGACCTGGGGCCCGTCATGGTTACTGAAGCATTAAAACCGTATTGGGATAGAGGGATCACTCCGCATTTTGTGTCCAATGTAGATGGAAGTCATATATACCAGGTATTGAAAAAAGTAAATCCTGCGACCACCATTTTTATAATAGCATCTAAGACTTTTACAACACAAGAGACTATGACGAATGCACAAAGTGCAAGGTCATGGTTTGTAGAAAGAGCAGGCGAAGAAAATATCTCAAAACATTTTGTAGCCGTATCGACTAATGAAAAGGAAGTGAAAAAATTTGGAATCGATGTAGAAAATATGTTTCCTTTCTGGGATTGGGTAGGGGGAAGATATTCACTGAGTTCGTCTATAGGATTATCTATTGCCTGTACGGTCGGATATGACCGATTTGAAGAATTATTGGATGGAATGTTTGCCATGGATAAGCATTTCAGATCAACTTCATTTGAAAAAAATATTCCTGTTTTACTTGCATTGATTGGAATCTGGTACACCAATTTTTTTGGCGCAGAGACGGAGGCTATCCTTCCTTATGATCAGTACATGCACAGGTTCCCTGCCTATTTTCAACAGGGCAATATGGAAAGTAATGGTAAACAAGTCGATCGCAATGGCGATGCAGTAACGTATCAAACGGGTCCTATCATTTGGGGGGAACCCGGTACGAATGGCCAGCATGCATTTTATCAACTCATCCATCAGGGTACCAAATTAATCCCTTGCGATTTTATCGGTATGGCTCAATCCCATAATCCAATGAGTGACCATCACGTAAAACTCATGGCTAATTTTTTTGCACAACCAGAAGCATTATTGAATGGAAAAAATGGACAAACAGTAATGGCGGAATTAGAAAAATCCGGTTTAAAGGAAGATGAAATTAAAAAACTGACTCCATTTAAAGTGTTTGAAGGAAACAGACCAACCAATTCAATTTTGATAAAAAAAATGACTCCTTTCAACCTCGGTGCATTGATCGCTATGTACGAACATAAGATCTTCACGCAAGGTGTGATCTGGAATATTTTTTCTTTTGATCAATTTGGTGTGGAGCTTGGAAAAGTTTTAGCCACTTCTATTTTAAATGAATTGAATTCAGAAGACATAATTAAGACTCATGATAGTTCTACCAATGGTTTAATCAATGCCTATAAAATGATGAGGACTACATGAACACTACAGATGCTATCCTGATCAGACCAGCTATACAACACTATGCGTGGGGAGGGAAATCATATATTCCATCCTGGTTACATAATTCAAATAAAGATTCAAGGCCATTTGCAGAAGCCTGGTTTGGTGATCATCCATTAGCTCCCGCTATAGTACACGGCGATCATTTTAATGAACCATTGAATCATTGGATAACAAAAGATCCCTCTGGAATATTGGGCCGGGAGTCTATTGATATATATGGTCCTCGCATGCCTTTTCTGCTGAAAATATTGGATGTGCACGATATGTTATCCCTGCAATTACATCCCACAAAACAAGCTGCCGAATATGGATATAACCGAGAGCATGATCTACAAATTCCTGTGGATGCCCCTCACCGAAACTATAAAGATCAAAATCATAAGCCTGAAATTTTATTCGCATTATCAGATTTTTGGATGCTTCAGGGTTTTGCTCCGATAGAAGAAATTTTATATAGGTTTAAATCTTTGATACCGGAATTTGCAATATCGTTAAATCCTGGATGGCAATCTTTGATGCAAGCGATATGGGACCTGTCCGGTGATTCATATCTGGATTATTCAAAGGCTCTTTTCAATAACCTTTCTGATAAAAATCTTTCTGATAAAAATCAAATTTATCATTGGCTTTCAAAAGCATTTAAACTTTATCCGCCTTCGTTAGAATCAAATGATCGGGGATTGTTGGTGATGCTCTTATTGAAAGTACAATATTTAAAACCAGGTCAGGTAGGTTACCAGGCACCGGGTGTTATTCATGCATATCTCGAAGGACAAAATGTTGAATTAATGGCTAATTCCGATAATGTATTACGTGGTGGCCTAACTCCCAAACACATCGATCCGGCAGAATTAATTAAACATTTAGATACTGATACGTCCGGGCAATGTCTAATCAAGCCAATGTATTTAATGGATGATGAGGTAGCATTTAATCCTCCGGTGAATGATTTTTTATTAAAACATTTCAAGGTGAAAAAAGGAGGAATAAAATTTATTCAGTTTAATACAGTCTCTGTTATCCTGATAAAGGAAGGCAACCTCAATTTTGAAAATAAAATGCACGGAAAAGGAGACAGCATTTTTATTCCGGCTTATAAACAAATCCAGATAGAAACCGTTTCAGATACTTCGGAATACTTTTTAGCCACATCCACTTTGTAGATTTATTAGACCAAGGATTCGAGGCCGATACAATAAGAAGGCATGGAAGAACACATCAAAACTTCTGATTGGTGTGCCTGATTAAAAAACCAAATCGTAATTAAAACAGCTTATTTTATCGGCGTGCCTTATGGGTATGATACTTTATTTAATATGTTGTAAATTGTATTTTAGCTATTTAGTGAACTTTTATACACTTCACGAGCATAAATTCTAATTATCCCATTTTCCTTTTCGTGGCTTAGTGGATTTGTTGTACATTTGCAGCCCAAAATAAATTTAAACATTTCGTAATGAGACAATTCGAAGTGACTTTCATCGTAGATCCAGTGCTGTCGGACGATGAAATTAAGTCGACAGCAAAAAATTATACCGACCTGATTGAACACGAAAGTGGCAAGGTCGTACAAGTAGATGAAATGGGTCTGCGTCAGCTGGCCTATGGCATCAACAAACGTAACACAGGAGTTTATTACAGCATCGAATTCCAATCCGAGGCAGGTGAATTCCTTCCTAAGATGGAACTTGCCATGAAAAGAGATGAGCGTATCCTGCGATTTTTGACCGTTCGACTCGACAAATATGGTGTCAAGTACAATGATGACAAACGCAATGGTAAAATCGGAAAACGAAAAGATCCCAAAAAGAAATCAACGGAAGAAGTCTGATTTTCTTATCATCTAAAAAAGTAATTTGACATGGCATCACAAGAAGAAATTAAATTCCTCTCCAATCCGAACATCGGACATTTGAGAAAAAAATACTGCAGATTCCGTAAGTTCGGGATTAAACATATTGATTATAGAGATCCTGAGTTTCTTATTCAGTTTGTCAATGAACAAGGTAAACTGCTCCCAAGACGCATCACAGGAAATTCACTTAAATATCAACGCAGAGTTGCATCTGCAGTGAAAAGAGCGAGACACCTGGCGATGTTGCCTTATTCAACAGACTTATTGAAATAATTTTATTTAATCGCAAAATCAATATCGATCATGGATATTATCATGCTACAAGATGTAGATAAAGTAGGTGACAAACATACCGTCACCAAGGTAAAAGATGGTTTTGGCCGGAATTACCTCATACCAAAAGGAATGGCGATCATAGCAAATAAAACCAACAGGGCAAGGCTGGATGAAATGCTCAAACACGAAGCATCTAAAGAAGCTAAACTGGTAGGTACCTATCAGGAATTGGCCAAAAAACTGAATGGTCAGACACTTAGGATCGTAGTAAAAGCAGCATCAACCGGAAAGATCTTCGGAAGTGTAAGCACAGTGCAGATTGCGCAGACCCTTAAAGATCAGTTGGGCATTGAAGTTGAACGTAAAAAAATCAGCCTTCCTGAAGAAGTAAAAACACTCGGAACTTATACTGCTAATGTCAACTTCCACGCGGATGTTCCTGGCACAATAGCTTTTGAAGTAGTCGAAGGATAATAAAAAAACCTTATATAAAATCGAAAGTCATTCAAGTAATTGGATGGCTTTTTTTTATTTTTGTAAAGAATAAAAAATTATTAGAGGCAATAAATAGACCAGGGCTTTTGTATTTACGTTTTTAATTAAACAAAAAGGTGATGAAAAAATTTCTTTCTGGTTTAATATTGATGTTTTTAATATTTGCTGTTTCATGTAAGTATGACAATAAAGCCTTTGATTGCAGTGCAGTTACAGGAGCTACGTTTAACACCAGTGGAGGCAAAATCGAATCAATACTAGTCAATAAATGTTCAGGAGCGCCATGTCATTCAGCGGGTGGTTCAGGATCTATCCACTGGGTAGTAGGAACTTATGAGACATTAGGCGCACATTTTTTTGAGGAAGCAATTG